>VGTJ01000302.1 GCA_016874775.1 Deltaproteobacteria bacterium | reverse complement strand
TATCGTAAATGAACCAGAAATAGACTTCGTTACGCCACTGTACCCAGTTGAGGTTATCTCCGCCGTTTGAATGAAACGTATGGCGCATGCGGTACCACATCTGTAGTTCCGCGTTACCGATACGTGTCGATGCCCATACGAGTGAGCTGGCGTAGAACATGCTGCCCAACAATAAAGCCAGGCTTACGACCCATTTGATTCTGCGAAAAATATCCCTCATGATCTTACTCCCTCCTTAATCAAGCTAGTCAGTATTCAGCGATCAGCCATCAGCCAGACGGGGAAACTCAACAAGTTCCCGACCACTGCTCATGCGAAGCCGCGTCATCAAGGAGTGCACTTCTCTGCTGCTGTTGAAAGCTGATAATCGAGCACTTACGTCAAGCTGTTCTTGCTTACCTGTCCGGTGGTCCTTCGATTGCCCATGCCCACCGTTTGCATCTAGTCACTGCTGGTGCCCCCCTGGCACCGCCCCGTTCCCCCCTGCGTCTCGATGGACGAGAAACGCTTCTGCCTTTGGTAAGATTTTCCCCCTCCTTTTTTCTGGCAGCGTAAATCTTATTTGCGTCCGCTTTCGGTTGTGCTATAAGGCGACACCAACACAGCCAAACTGCTGTATAGAGGAATAGGCAGACTTTGCAGAAAAAGTCATAACAAAACGCTTCAAATTTCATTCAAGTTCGCTTCAAGTTGTCTTCAAAAAGGGAGGACAAGTGATGAATGAAGCGCAAGAGGTCCTGTTTCGTCCGTTTCGTCTTGATATGGCGAACGAACAACTCTGGCGAGGATCGCAACCAATCACTTTGCGACCAAAGACCTTTGGTGTATTGCGTTGTCTGGTTGAGCGTGCGGGGCGGCTCGTCTCGAAAGAGGAACTTCTCGATACCGTTTGGCCAGATACCACTGTGAGTGATGTGGTGCCAATCGTCTGTGTGCGGGAACTGCGCAAAGCCCTCGGTGATGATGCTGAGGCTCCACGCTTTATCGAGACGCTGACGCGACGAGGGTATCGGTTTATTGCCCCCCTCACCAGCGCTCAACCAGTAGTCAGTAGTCAGTATTCAGGAGTCAGTAGGCAGAAAGAGGCTGGGGACTGGGGGCTCGGTGCTCGTCCCTCTTCCCTCCAAGCCCCAAGTCCCAAGTCTCTAGCGCCAAATCTCGTTGGCAGAGAAACGGAACTGACAAAACTCCACAGTCTGTTATCTCACGCGTTCAGTGGTGAACGCCAGTTTGTCTTTATTTCTGGTGAGTCTGGTATTGGTAAGACGACACTGGTTGATGTTTTTCTTGACGGAGGAGAAAACTGGCAGTTAGGTTCCAATTCCGTCCCGCAGCAAGTTCCACCTGCCAAGCTGCACCTCCAAGCTCCCAGTGTATGGATCGGTCGTGGACAATGCATCGAACAACATGGTGCTGGAGAAGCCTATTTACCGCTACTCGATGTGATCGGACGCTTGTGTTCTGCACCTGGAGGGCAGGAGTGGCTTGCGCTCCTGCGTCGCTACGCGCCCACATGGCTGATGCAATTCCCGTCGCTTTTGAATGCGCCGGATATTGAAGAACTCCAACGTAAGATTCACGGTGCTACACAAGAACGAATGCTGCGCGAGATAGCGGAGGCGATGGAAGCCGCAACAATGAGCCACCCTGTCGTTTTGGTGTTGGAAGATCTGCAGTGGTCTGATGCGTCAACGCTCGACTTTCTGGCCTTCTTGGCCCACCGGCGTGGACCGGCGCGGTTGTTCGTTGTCGGTACGTATCGTCCGGCTGAGCTTACTGGCGGACCCCATTCTCTTGCGACCCTGACGCAGGAACTCTGTCAACATCATCTCGGGACAGAGATGGCGCTGTCGTTGCTCAATGAGTCTGAAGTGGCGACGTATCTTAAGAGGCATTTTCCCTCTGAACTCTGCGATCGCGCGCCGTTGCATGAGTGGGCGCACCGCCTGCATCAACGGACCGACGGGAATCCTTTGTTCTTGACCAATGTGGTGGAGTACGTGATCGCGCGGGATATTGATGTGACCGGAGGGCATTTGTTTCCTGCAATGGAACAGATGCTCGATGTGGTGCCGCAGAGTCTGCAGCAGTTGATTGAGCAACAGCTCGACCGACTCAGCCTAGAAGATCAGCACCTACTCGAAGTCGCGAGTGTCGCTGGAGTTGAATTTTCCGCTGCTGCCGTTGCGGCTGGACTAGAGCGCGATGTGGTTGCAGTTGAAGAACGCTGTCGCGAACTGGCACGGCATAGGCAATTCCTGCAGACACGTGGGGTTGAAGAGTGGCCGGATGAAACCGTTGCGACGCGGTTTGGGTTTATTCACTCGCTCTACCAGCAAGTGTTGTATCAGCGAGTGACCGAAGCCCAAAAGGCGAGGCTGCATGTGCGCATTGGGACCTGCATTGAGACCGGCTATCACACGCAAACCAAAGACGTTGCCGCTGTCTTGGCCATGCATTTCCGCAACGGGCGCGACTATCGCCGTGCGGTCTATTATCTTCACCAGGCAGCCGAGAATGCCGTGTGGCGATGTGCGTTTCAAGAAGCGAATGCCCACTTCACCAAAGGCATAGAACTTCTTCATCATTGGCCTGATACGCCGGAGCGAACGCAACAAGAGATCCTGTTGCACCTCACCGTGCTGGGGCCACTGCTGACCTTGAAAGGTGAGGCCTCAGCGGAAGTTGAGCACTTCTATGCACAAATCGTGAGACTCCACCAGCACCTGGGAGCAACCGAGCCGTCGTTTCTGGTACTGTTAGGCTTGTGGGTGGTCAGACTGGTACGTGGAGAACTTGTTGAGGCGCGAACGTTTGCCGAGCAGATGGTGACCCGATCTGAAACGGAAGCGGACGCTGTGATGCGTTTGTGGGCTCATCTCGCGGTTGGTATCGGTGCGTATTACCGTGGCGAGTTTACTACTGCACATGCGTATTGTGAGGAAGTCACGACGCTGTGCGATACCCAGCAGCCGCAACATTTGCTTGATCCGAAGATGTTGGCGTTGTCTTTTGATGCGCTGTGTATGTGGATGCTTGGACAACCCCAGCGTGCGCGCCAGAGAAGCCAGGAGGCTTTGTCCTGGGCACATGGCTCGGATCATCCGTACAATAGGGTCGCAGCCCAACTGATGGCCTCATGGTTACATGTGCTGCTGCGAGACGGTGCGACGGCAGAAGCAGAGGTTGACGTCGCGTTACCTGCGGCCCGAGCGCATGGATTTGTCCAGTATATCGCGCTTGGTACGCTTCTTCGCGGGAGCGCGCTGATTGAACAGCGGCAGAGTAGCGACGGACTACATCTGATCTCCCAAGGCTTTGAAGCGTTGCACACGGTCAAGGTGCGACTCGGCCTGCCATTCTGGCAAGGGCTCCGTGCAACCGCTTTGGGTAGCCTAGGACGAACGAACGAAGCACTGGCAGTGATTGCTGAGGCCGAAGCGACGATGGAACAGGACGGCGAACGATTCTTTGCTGCGGAACTCTATCGCATTAAGGGCGAACTGCTCGTCAGGCAGTGCG
This sequence comes from Deltaproteobacteria bacterium, assembly GCA_016874775.1. Lineage (NCBI taxonomy): Bacteria > Pseudomonadati > Myxococcota > Myxococcia > Deltaproteobacteria bacterium. The sequence goes on along the minus strand of VGTJ01000302.1, from coordinate 624 downwards.
GAGTGCGGAGTTTGAAGTGCGAAGTCAAGAAAGATCTGGAGTCTAGCGTCCAGAGTCTAATCTCTGACCCGCCTAGCACCCAGCTCCCAGCTCCCAACACCCAAGCGAAGGCGGAAGCCGAAGCATATCTTCGCCAAGCTATCGCCATCGCACGACAACAACACGCCAAAGCCTTGGAACTGCGAGCAGTGATGAGTTTGGTGCGTGTACGACAGCAGTGTGTTCTGGATAGTGGATTACGGGTGACGGATGACGATTCGCGTGCAGCCCTGAGCGAAGCACACACGATGTTGGCTGAACTGTGTGATTGGTTTGACGGAGATGAAGAGACAGTGGATGTACGAGAGGCGAGAGGATTATTGGCAGAGCTGGAGGAGCGGTCAAGAACGTAAAACGTAACAGAAAACTTTCTCAGTCCCCAATTACGTTTTACGCATTCCGTTTTATCGCCCAGACAAAGTTCCCGCAGGGCAGTCCTGCTACCCTGCGAGTTCGTTACTAGAGCAGATAGTACGTCATCTCAAACCAGAACTGGTCGCGGCTCGCAAAAGCGTAGATACCGCTCCAGCCTTGGCTCATGCTGCTGCCTGGGTACCAAGCAACACCAGTCGAGAGTTCGATGTT
>VGTJ01000301.1 GCA_016874775.1 Deltaproteobacteria bacterium | reverse complement strand
GCACACAATGGTCTCGTCTCTCATCCCTGCTCTTGTGCAGAGGCTCTCCACTCCGGTCAATCACTATTGCGGTAAGTTGTTTCCTGCCACCGCCTAACCAATGAAAAATTATGAATTAAAAATGAAAAATGCGGTATAGCGGAGCGACAATGAGAGAGGTCGTGAACGACAAGTTTCAATTGCTCATTCTTCATTTTTAATTTTTTATTACCCAAGCTATGCCTATCTACGCATACACAGGGTTAACCTCCCAAGGGAGAGCGGTTGCGGGCGTAATCGATGCTGATAGCCCGAAGACTGCCCGAATATCCCTGCGCCGTACGGGCATCTTTCCCACCGCTGTTCGGGAAGAACAGACCGCTACGGCAACGACCAACAGCCGAGCATCGGACAGTATCAGTCACGGATTTGAGCGAGTTTCAGCGCAAGATTTAGCCTTACTCACGCGACAGTTTGCCACGCTGACTAAAGCTGGTTTACCACTGATCGAATGCTTAGGCACGTTGATTGAGCAAGTCGAACAAGCACGCCTCAAACGTGTGCTGACCCATGTGCGTCAGCAAGTACGTGAAGGACGTTCTTTAGCCGATGCCTTACAAGCGCATCCACGGGTGTTTTCTGGCATCTACGTCAACATGGTCCGCGCCGGAGAAGAAAGTGGTACCCTCGACGCCGTTTTGGCGCGGCTCGCAGACTATAGTGAGAGCCAGGCCCGTCTGTTGCGGACAGTACAGTCGGCATTGACCTATCCGGTAATCATGATTGTTGTGTCGCTGGCTATCCTGACATTCTTGCTGACCTATGTTGTTCCGCAAGTCACAAAGATTTTTACCGAGACTGGACGGCCTTTGCCGCTGGCGACGCGCATTCTCCTTGGTTGTTCATCTTTCTTTGCGCACTATTGGTGGCCCCTCTTGTTGCTGCTCGCGATCGGGACGCTTATTGCTGTACGATTTGTGCGTACGCCTAAAGGGCGGGAGCGGTATGACCGCCTGCTTTTACGGCTCCCGTGGGTCGGAAAGCTTGTCCAACGTCTCAATGTCGCACGCTTTGCACGTACGATGAGTACGTTGCTTGCCAGCGGAGTACCGATTTTAACCGCGCTGGGAATCGTGACGCATCTGTTAAGCAACTCGCTGTTACGTCGTGCGGTGGAAGCTGCGCGCGCAAGTGTCCAAGAAGGTGAAAGCCTCGCGGCACCACTAGGACGTAGTGGCTTGTTCCCGGCACTGCTCACGCAAATGGTTGCGGTTGGGGAACGCAGTGGAGAACTCGAAAGTATGCTGGCGCGGGCTGCGGATGCCTACGACGAAGAGGTGACAGTTGCCCTCTCGCGCGTGACCAGTCTATTAGAGCCGTTCACGATTCTGCTGATGGGTGGAATTATCTTGTTCATTGTGTTGGCGATCCTCTTGCCGATTTTTGACCTGAACCAATTAGTGCATTGATGCACTGGCAGGGCCTTGCTAAGCTAGTCACGGATGTTGTTGAGGAGGTGGTGGTATGAGGAACTTTCAGTTCAAAGTTCAAGCATTGCGGACTGCGGACTGCGGATTGCGGATTGGCAGAACACTTCTTCGAAATATCAGTCTTGAAACGCATCACGCATCACGTCTTTCCTCCCAGGTCTCCAAGTTTTTGCCTTAAGCCGAAGAGGTTTCACCCTCATCGAAGTCATGGTGGTGGTGTTTATCCTTGGGTTGCTTGTGACGTTGGTTGCACCAAAAGTGATGGGGCGAACTGACGAGGCAAAGCGGACCAAAGCCGCGGCTGATCTCCGCGCTGTTCAGCAGGCACTGAACCTCTACCGACTTGATAATGGTGGGTATCCTACAACCGACCAAGGGTTGCAGGCACTTGTGACGAAGCCTCAGGGTGGAAGTGTTCCGCACCGCTGGAATCCAGAAGGGTATCTAGAAAAAGTACAGACCGATCCGTGGGGTCATCCGTACATGTATCTGAGCAACGGCGAACGTTATACGCTGAAGTCGTTGGGTGCAGACGGCGAAGAAGGTGGAGAGGGGAAGTATGCGGATCTGGATAGCCGCGACCTCTAGGGAGGAGACGGGGAGACGGGGAGACGGGGAAACGGCAAGGTGCCTTTTCTTCGCGTTTCAGGTTTCAGGTCTCAGGTTTCAGGTTTGTTTTGACGAGCCCCCAGCCCCCAGCCCCCAGCCCCAAGGGCTTTACTCTGCTCGAACTCTCCCTCACGCTGTTCATTATCGGACTGTTAGTGACTGCGCTCCTTCCTCGATTTGGTGACATCGGTGGGGCGAGATTAGAGAACAGCGCGCGACGGTTAGCGGCGCTGGTGCGCTATGTTAATGGTGAAGCCGCGTTTAGCGGTCGAGTCTATCGGATTCGCTACGATCTGAGGGAACAGTCTTATGCCGTACAAGTGCTGGTCCCGTCGCGTGGCGCGACCGAGTTTGTCGCCGATCCTTCACCGATGTCGCAACCGGTGAGATTGCCTTCGGGGATTGCTTTTGCCGATGTGCATATTGCCCAAGCTGGGCGGCTGAATACCGGCCAAGTGTTCACCCATTTTTATCCACATGGCTATGTCGATCCGACTGTCGTGCATCTACGTGACCAACGAGACCGAACGATGACTGTCATGATTCCGCCAGTGACTGGTGAGGCGAGGATATACGAGGGGTATGTCGATGGCTCTCGCTAGAGGCTTGGGATATGAGGATCACGTCTCACGTCTCACGTATCACGTGCTTACCGGTGCGTGTTGCGTGTTACGTGCAATCCTAAATCCCAAATCCCGGCTCTCAAATTTCAAGGGTTTTACCCTCCTCGAAGTCCTCGTCGCTTTTGCTGTTCTTGCCGTTGCGCTTGTCGGTTTGCTCGGGTTGCACAATCGGAACTTAGTGCTCACCATGCGCGCCGAACGGGTCAGCACCGCAACATTACTGGCCCGCGAGATGCTAACACGTACACAGTTAGAAGGACAAAACGCGACGAAGATGACAAGTGGTGATTTTGCCGAAATGCACCCAGGACGATATCCAGAGTTTCGTTGGCAGCGCACGGTGCGGCCAGCGCCAGTTGATGGTCTATGGGAGCTACGGGTCAACGTCCTCTGGGGTGACCGTGAAGATGAACGTTGTGAGCTGATTCTGTTTACGCCACTCTCATAAGGCAGAACGATGAGTTTCACGTTTCAGGTCCCATGTCCAAGGTCTAAAGTCCAAGGTCCAATTGCGGATTGCGGATTACGCAACACGCAACACGCAACATGTATCGCTGTCCAAGCCCCAAGCCCCAAAGGTTTCACCCTCCTCGAAGTCCTTGTCGCCAGTTCCATTCTCAGCATTGTTCTCGCTATTCTTTACGGCGTATTTTCACAAACTCTGAAGAGTAGGCAGATTGCCGAAGAGCGCGCAGCGCTTTCACGAACGGCGCGAGTGGTTTTGCTCCGGATCGGAGAAGACTTACAAGCGAGTTTTCCCTTTGCTGCGGGAAATGCGCGCTTTACGGGAGAAACGCGACGAACCTCCTCATTTCCTCAAGCGTCTATGTCTTTTATGTCCTTTGCTAGCGGACAACTGACTGCTGGAGGGCGCGAAGGAGACTGGAGCGAGATCGCGTACGACCTGATCCCCGACCCGTTAACGCCGACCTTATGGCAATTGATCCGTCGCGTACGGCTGAGTGCCGAAACAACACGAGTGGCATCCGAGGGGGAGATGCTACCGCTCCTCTCGCGGGTGCAAGGATTGCGCTTGCGCTTCTTTGATGGGCGGGGATGGGCTGAAGAATGGGGACGAGACCAAACCCGTGGGCGTATTCCGCACGCGGTTGAGGTCGAACTGATGCTGGCTGTGAGTGACAGCCGCAAGCGACAACGCACGTTGCCATCAGACGCAGTGAGATTCTCGACTGTGGTCGATTTGCCCTTAGCTCGTGCAGGTGGAGCCGTGAGCCGCCCAGGGGGTGGGCTGTGAGCAAAGCCTCCTCGGTACAGAAGTTATTGCTCAATTCCGTTGAGCCCATGACAAAAAATGGAGCCGTGTTTCGCCAGGTTTGGCACGAACGGCTAGTTCTTATGAGGGCCGGGGCCCCTGCCGCCATCCCTGTAAAGGTCGGTTGACTACCGTCGCATCGCCAGAATCCGCGCAGTCGATACGTGCGTTTGTTTTTTGCCACTCAGTTTGTGAGGTACTGGCTTCTTCGGCCCGCGTTTGGACTTGGTG
>VGTJ01000300.1 GCA_016874775.1 Deltaproteobacteria bacterium | reverse complement strand
GGTCTCCGACGATGAGTTTCAAGCGCTCAATATCAAACCCGGTAAGTTTCATGGCGATTGGAACTATACGCTTCTTCCTCGCTCTTAATCGGTAACTTAATTCTTGCCCATGCCTTAGGGAGGGCAGGCTGTGCCTGCCGTAGTTGCGCAAAGCAAATGCAGCATGTGGAGTCAAGACGACAGCGGAAGATAACGTACAACAATTATGTGGAAAGACATTGTCACAACCGCCATTATCGGCACCGAGCGCCAAGCGCTGACGATACCACAATTGAACAACGCAACAGGAGCGCTCTTCGCCCAACTTGATCCGAATGATCGTGAGCGAACCTTACTCTGCACCGCTGCGGTAGTAATGTTGTACGAGCGAGCAGGTCGGGTAGCAGCGGCCGCTGTTCAGCCTACCATGACTCCCTGTGAAGAAGAGACTCTGGCACCCTGCTCGCTTCTGTCCGCGCAGCATTTATCGATGATGCTCAACGGACAATATAAAGACGTGCTTCCAGAATGGCTGACCGCCATCAGCACCATTCAACGTCGGGCTCCAGAGGAATACCTCCCGGCACTGCTCGAAGCAGGACGGACCCACTCCGCGCTGCGCTCAGCAATCCTGCCAGTTCTTGGCCAACGTGGCATATGGCTCGCACAACAAAATCCCGCGTGGAATTACGTCGCCAGTACAACTAATGCGTCAGCGTGGGAGACAGGAAATCTTGCCGCACGATTGGAGTTTTTGCAAAAGCTGCGGTCGACCGACCCACAACAAGCCCGCGAACTTCTTGCTGCCAACTGGCAACAGGAAACTCCAGAAGATCGAGCGACGTTTCTTGAGGCGCTTCGCACCAACCTCGGTCTCGCTGATGAGTCATTTCTTGAATCCGCCTTGGATGATCGACGGAAAGAAGTGCGTCGTGTCGCAGTTGACTTACTGGCTTCCCTACCAGACTCGGCTTTATGCCGACGGATGATCGACCGCATACGTCCGCTTGTTACCATTTCTCGCAAGTGGATCGTCAAGGATACACTCACAGTGACACTTCCGGAGAGGTGCGATGATACTATGATTCGTGACGGGATTGAATCCAAAGCTCCAGGCGGCAAAGGCCAGAAAGCGTGGTGGTTACAGCAAATGATTGGGATCGTTCCCCCCTCATTTTGGTGTCAGGAATCAGGACAAACACCGGGGGTTCTCATCCAGCTGAGTCAACGAAGCGAATGGCAAGAGCCGTTCTTACAAGGCTGGGTACAGGCAGCCCTGCGCTCTCGTGATATCGAGTGGATTGAAGCGCTTCTCAGTGAACCGTTACCTAGACAAGGTGTGAGCGACAAAGGTCTGCTCTTTCGTGCGTTACCACCCAACCGGCAAGAACATTTCGCCCGACAAGTGTTGCAAGCAGAATTCCTCAGTGGCACGAATCGAGATACGACAAGCTGGATTCTCTCGAATTATCATCACCAGTGGAGCGAACAACTCAGTCAAAGCGTCTGGGATCAGATCTCTCGCTATCTGCCAGGAGAGACAAAGGATTACTTCTGGTGGAACGCGTTTCTCACTACGATTGCCCCCTACATCAATCCCATTGTTTCGACGAAAATAAGCACCAATCTTTCTGGTATTGCGTCCTCTAACGCCGCGATCGAGAAGTTTCTTAATACCCTCCAATTCCGTCACGACATGTTGAAGGAGATCAATCGATGAATACCGTGTTACGTCAACACGCCGAACAGCAGTTCACCGAAGAAATTTCTGCACTTGCCAAAGCCGATGATCGCCCACGCCCACCAAGCTGGAAGCTCTCGCCGTGGGCGGTGGCTACCTACATTCTTGGCGGCACGCTCGATGATGGGTTCGTCATCCAACCCAAATATATTGGCAGTCGTCGGTTAATCGAGATCGCCATTGCGACTGTAGCAACAGACCGCGCACTCCTGCTGTTGGGCTTACCGGGCACGGCGAAAACTTGGGTCGCTGAACACCTCGCCGCCGCGATCTCCGGAGATTCCACACTGCTCATTCAGGGTACTGCTGGTACTAGTGAAGAAAGCATTCGCTATGGCTGGAACTATGCGACCTTGCTTTCTAAAGGACCATCACGCGACGCCTTGGTACCGAGTCCCCTGATGCGAGCGATGCAAGAAGGCAAACTTGCACGCGTAGAAGAACTGACGCGGATTCCCTCTGATGTGCAGGACTCGTTGATCACGATTCTCTCTGAAAAGACCTTGCCAATACCGGAACTCAACGATGAAGTACAAGCAGTGAGAGGATTCAATGTCATTGCGACCGCCAACAATCGTGATCGTGGAGTCAACGAACTGTCTAGTGCGTTGAAACGTCGCTTCAATACTGTGATCTTGCCTGTACCAGATACAGCAGAGGAAGAGGTCGCTATCGTTCAACAGCGCGTAGAGAGTATGGGCCGTGCGCTTGAATTGCCAACCGAACCACCGGCACTCACGGAAATACGTCGAGTGGTAACAATCTTCCGCGAACTGCGTGATGGCAAGACTGAAGATGGAACAACCAAATTGAAAACGCCAAGCAGTACCCTCAGCACCGCAGAAGCCATCTCCGTAGTGAATAACGGCATGGCACTCGCTGGCCACTTTGGCGACGGCAAACTCCGCGCGCATGATCTCGCCGCGAGTCTGGTCGGTGCCGTGGTCAAAGATCCGGTGCAAGATCGTACCGTGTGGCTTGAGTACCTTGAGACAGTTGTTAAGGAGCGGGACGGGTGGAAAGACCTTTACCGAGCGTGTCGGGAAATCTCGAACTAGAGATTGGGGGTTAGGGGTTGGGGGTTGGGGGTTGGAAAGAGAAAAGGCAATGGATCAAAAGAATAGTAAGGTTCATAGCTTCCGCGACTTACGCGTGTGGCAAGCTGGTATGGATTTAGTTGAGCACGTGTATCGCTTAACCCAGGCATTCCCACCCCAGGAAATGTACGGTCTAACAATCCAGATGAGACGCGCGGCTGTTTCTATTCCGTCGAATATTGCCGAAGGGCATATCAGAGCACACAGCAAAGAGTTCTTGAATTTTATCTCTATTGCGCACGGTTCCCTAGCGGAATTACAAACACAAATCGAAATTGCGGGTCGGTTACGGTATCTATCAGCCCTCCAAGTCACTCCGTTACTCGAACAAGCAGCGTCATTAAGCAAACAACTGCATACGCTACGCAGTGCTATCTCGAAAAGAGATTAATGGGTAAGTCGTCTCTATTATTACCAACAACCCGAATCTCTAATCCTTATGCCAACCCCAACCCCCCAATCCCCAACCCCTAGCTCCAACCCCCAACCCCTAACCCCCAACCCCTATGTCTTCGGCATCAGGCATCACGGTCCTGGCTCTGCCCGCAGCCTACGGCAAGCGTTAGCAACGCTGAAACCAGATGTGATCCTTGTCGAAGGTCCGCCTGACGCTGAGGCAGTATTGTCGCTTCTTGCGCACGCAGAGATGCAGCCTCCCGTGGCCTTGCTGATCTATGTTCCTGATGACCCGAAGCGAGCGGTCTATTATCCATTCGCAGTCTTCTCACCAGAATGGCAAGCAATTCATTATGGCTTGACGAATAATCTCACTGTCCGTTTCATGGATTTACCGCAAGCCTACCAACTTGCTGAGGCCCCTTCTGATCCAACCCTTAACTGTCGAGTCTCATAACATCGTGAACACAAAAGTCTCATAACATCGCGCACTCCTTAATTGGGCAAAAGTCTCACGACATCGCGCACTCCGGTGCTCCAGAGACTGTCAAACCTCTCTTTTGCTTGTTCCTCACCCCTGGTTTGTCGGTGGGATGAACGAGAAAAATACTGAAGAAATTCGCTATCGCCGTCTGGCCTTTCGGCTCTTTGACCAAGACAAATCGCCGACCGAGATTCTTCATCGGATCCCGCGCTCGCGCACCTGGCTCTTCAAATGGAAGAAACGCTTTGCGCACCAGCGCTGGCACGCCTTGGACAGTCGCCCCAAAGCGCCCAAACGCGTGGCTAAGCGCTACAACCGCAAGGTGGTCACGCTGGTGCTGCGCCTGCGCCGTCGCCTGCAACGGGCAGAGGTAGGACTGAGCGGCCATCCCTGTAAAGGTCGGTTGACTACCGTCGCATCGCCAGAATCCGCGCAGTCGATACGTGCGTTTGTTTTTTGCCACTCAGTTTGTGAGGTACTGGCTTCTTCGGCCCGCGTTTGGACTTGGTGT
>VGTJ01000299.1 GCA_016874775.1 Deltaproteobacteria bacterium | reverse complement strand
CAATCATCGCCCACGAATAGCCGTCCGCTAATAATAAGAGGAGGTGGGCGCGTAAGCGCACGCGCTCATTGGCGCCTTTCCGATATTGCTCGAGCAACGCTTGGCGCTCCCGCTTGCTTATGCGAAGGTGTTCCCCGTCCATCGCTTCACCTCCGTAGGCACTGACAAACTTTATCCATTTGCCATCCTAGGAGGTGAAGCACTTTCCGTCCAATGGGTTTTTATTTAGAACGTAGGCTGGAATAAGCGGAGCGTTTCCAGCAACTTATGCGCGTGTCATAATTAGCACTAAAGTCCTACTACCTTTTGTGTAAAGTGGGGGTCACTCACCAAATTTTTTCTCTCTCCAGTAAGTCCCGGACCTGATTTTTTGACTTTGCCATATTGACTGTGATTTTTTAATAGCTGCTTGGGTGTTCTGCAACTACCTCAGCCTGACACGAAGGTCATGGATATCTGCGAAGGAGAGCAACAGATGTCCCGCAACGATCAAGTCACTCGCCAATGGTTCCTTTTGCAAAAGCTGGAAAGTCCACGTGGAGCGACGCTCCGAGAACTCGCCGCCGCGTTACCTGAAGATAGCCCTCGACATCCGCGCACGATTCGTCGCGACCTTGAGGCATTGGAAGTCCGCTTCCCCTTAATCACCGAACGGATCAATGGACAGACGCGCTGGCGCTTGATGGATGGGTATCGTCACGTTCCTCCACTTGCACTCTCCCCTACAGAACTCATGGCATTGGTCTTCAGTCGCGATTTATTGCAACCACTTGATGGAACAGAAATCAAAGCCTCGCTGGATTCTGCTCTCAACAAAGCAGCGACCGCGTTGCCAGCAGAAGGCACTACCTACGTCCAACAACTGCAGAGGTCATTTGCTGTTGGCTTAGGGCCACACAAGACCTACCGTCAGCATCAACAGACGATTGACAAACTGACGCGCGCCATTGCCCAATCTCGTACCATACAGATGCGCTACTACTCCGCTTCACGAGACGCCACCAATCGTCGCGAAGCCGACCCCTACAAGCTGTGGTACAACGACGGCGCACTGTATCTCATCGCGCACTGTCATCGTCGTAACGAGCCTCGCATGTTCGCGGTTGATCGCATTCAGACGCTCACGATCACGAACCAGCCGTGCCAGTTACCGTTGAACTTTGATCTCGATGCCTACGTCAGAGACGCGCTGGTAGCGATGCGCGGGAAACCACTTGAAGTTGAGTTGCTATTCGACCGACCAACAGCAGCGTGGGCCAAAGACCGGCAATGGCATCAGAGCCAACAGTGCACCTTTCACAAAGACGGACAGATGACCATGCGGCTGCAAGTAGCAGATACTAGCGAGTTAGTTGGCTGGATTTTACACTTTGGCAGCGGCGTACGGGTGATCGAACCACAGTCGTTACGGGAAAAAGTGAAAGAAGAAGCCCGAAAAATATTTTCACCAGAGTGACCTCGGATGTCACTCACGTTTGCTACGGTTCGCCCATGCATGAAAAAGCACTCAGTCCAGAAAGGAGACTGCAATGGCGGAGCTATGCCTATTTTATCCCTCGCCCCTTTTTTTTAATTCCCTCGCCCTTTTAGGGAGAGGGCTAGGGTGAGGGTGTTGCAATAGAGGGGAGACCGATGCGCACGACTCACAGCACTGCCTTTCTAAATCCCCTCGCCCTTTTAGGGAGAGGGCTAGGGTGAGGGTGTTGCAATAAGGGCTAAAACCGAGCGTCAGCTTCTTAATTCCCGCACTTCTCAGCATGGAAGTAAGGAAATCAACAATCAAACATGAGGGAATCTATGCCATACATCGATCTTGCTTTTCGCCTCAACGGAACCACTATTCCAGTCGATCACGGCTACGCACTCTACGCAGCACTCAGCCGCATAGCGCCCGAGGTGCACGAGGCCAAAGAACTTGGAGTGCAACCCATTCGCGGCGTATATGGCGGAGACGGGAAACTGCATTTAGCCGATTTCTCGCGGCTGATTCTTCGGTTGCCGGATGACCAGATTCGCATGTATCTCACCCTTGCGGGAAAGAAGCTGGACGTAGACGGACACTCGCTCCGTATCGGTATTCCAGAAGTTCTCCTTCTTCGCCCAGTGGCAAGCCTTCGTGCCCGGCTCGTAACCATTAAAGGCTTCATGGAGACAGAAACCTTTCTGGATGCAGTCAAGCGACAGTTACAAGACCTGCAAGTTGCGGGAGAAGCTCAAATAGGCGAGCGCAAAACCTTCCGCATCAAAGATAAACAAGTCGTGGGATTTTCACTGGGCATCACTAACCTCACCGCCGAAGAATCGTTGACCCTCCAAGAAAAAGGTCTTGGTGGTCGGCGGCGGATGGGGTGCGGGATGTTCGTGCCGGCGGAGGTACGCTCAACATGACTACTTTCAAAAGATTGCTGGCGAAAAGTAGTGACACCTCAGATACGCCACGTGGAGCCGAAACCCTGCCTGGTCACACGGCGAACGTGCTAGCAGCAGCCGAAGCATTACTGAACGGAACTGCAGACGCACAGTTGAGAGCCGTTGGACTACCTCTATCAGCCTGGTCCCTGCGTTTTCGTCGAACAGTTTTACTTGCTGCTTTTTGTCATGATCTCGGCAAAGCTAACGACCAATTTCAGACGATGGTTCGCCACCAGCGCAAAGAGCAACAAGCGATTCGCCACGAAGCGTTGTCCTTGCTCCTCGTTCAAGAAACCGAACTCCGCGCTTGGCTTACGACAGCTCTTGATAGTGCGGAAACGTTAGATTTTCTTTTATGGGCCGCCGCTGGACATCATAGGAAGTTCCCACCACCCGACCCTACCGCTGGAACTGGAATTCGACTTTCTCTTTTTCTCGGGCATGCAGATTTCCAACGAACGCTTGGCATAGGCGCGAAATGGCTCTCACTTTCTTCACCACCATCTTTATGTGATGTCACCTGGCAACTCACAGGTTTCAGTGCTCCGCAAAGGCGACTTCGTCAACTCGAAGTACAAGCATCCCGTTATTGGGCAACCTGTTCCGACGAACAGCGGCGGTTTCTCGCAGCCGTCAAAGCCTGTCTCATTGCTGCTGACGTAGCTGGTTCAGCACTCCCCAAAGAAGGCGAGAAAATTACCCTGTGGATTAAAGAGGCTCTTCAGCGTCAGCCTACGCCTGAGCAACTAGAAAAGATTGTGACAGACCGGCTTCAAGGTGTATCTCCTCGGCCATTTCAGGCCGCCCTGGGAAATACCACAGCCCGTGTTGTTCTTGCGCAGGCTGGCTGTGGTAGTGGCAAGACTATAGGTGCCTACCTGTGGGCTGCCCGCCGCGCTCCTGGGAAACGACTCTTTTTTTCTTATCCGACCACAGGAACGGCAACCGAAGGATTTCGTGACTACCTCATTGATCCTACGCTCGATACCCAGTTGATCCACGGGCGCGCAGCCGTCGATTTGGATTTACTTGGAGTAGATGATGAGAACGAACGTGAAGATCCGCTCGCTGCCCTGGAAACGTGGTCAACGCTTATTACTAGTTGCACCGTGGATACGGTCCTGGGGCTTACCCAGAATCGTCGTCGTGGGCTGTATGCCTGGCCGGCTTTGGTCAATGCAGCATTCATCTTTGATGAAATTCATGCATACGACGAGCGCTTATTCGGCGCATTACTCAGGTTCCTCTCAAATTGTCTAGGGGTGCCATGTCTATTGATGACAGCGAGTCTTCCCAGAGCAAGACGTGAAGCCATAGAGAAAGTTCTTCGTACACTCGGCGAATCACTCGAAGTCGTCACTGGCCCCGCTGACTTGGAAGCCTTACCTCGGTATCGGCGGTTACTCAGCGATGACCCTTGGTCAGTCGTAACCCAAGCCCTTAACCAAGGAGAAAAAGTGCTGTGGGTCGTGAATACCGTAGATCGCGCCCTCAAATTGGCTGATGAAGCCTCAAGTCGAAATCTCCACCCACTGGTGTATCACAGCCGGTTTCGCTATGAAGATCGCGTCCGTCAGCACGGTCGCGTTATCGCTGCATTTCGAGATGATGGACCTGTGCTAGCCGTCGCTACCCAGGTAGCAGAAATGAGCTTGGATCTTTCTGCAGACCTGTTGGTGACTGACTTAGGCATGGGCAAGAATTAAGTTACCGATTAAGAGCGAGGAAGAAGCGTATAGTTCCAATCGCCATGAAACTTACCGGGTTTGATATTGAGCGCTTGAAACTCATCGTCGGAGACCTGTAGGCCTTTG
>VGTJ01000298.1 GCA_016874775.1 Deltaproteobacteria bacterium | reverse complement strand
GCAACTACACACGAGAGCCGCCTAGAACAAACCGTCCTCGCGGAGCAGCAGGCGAAAGCACTGGCTCATGTGACCCAACGCCAGGCAGAGATAGAGGCATATTTTGCTGCTCAGGAAGCATCCCTGCGCGATGGCCGCATCGAGCTTTCGGCACTGCGCGCGCGCCTGGATCAAGCGGCGCTGGTCTTAGCCAAGCGACAGGAAGAAACTGAACTGCATCTTGCCGCACACGATGCGGTCGTGCGTCATTACACATCGGGATTCGGCTATCGACTTAGGCAATTTCTGCGGCGATTTACGGAGATTGCTATTCCACGCAAGGGGTGAGTCGTAAAACTGAAGGGATAGCATTGCTTTGAGGTTTGGGACGAAAAATGATATTTAAAGTAAAATCAGTTGCCCTCCCCGTAGATTTCTTTCTCTGGGTGTGGGTCCGAGACTCCTCCAGACCCAATCGTTGGCAATTGCAATCAAGCCGTGCAAAAAGAAAGGTGAATGAATGAGAGCATCACGATTGATTCTTTTGATCTCTGTTTCGCTCCTCTTCGCTGCATGCAATCGAGAAAGGACTCATGAAACCAGGATTACTGCGTCCTCGGTTCATGAGTCCTACGGCCCGGAGGGCCTACTCAAAGCTGCGGAACCTGGTTGGCACGCTCAGCGAGCGCCGATTTATCCGCAAACGGTCACAATCTCGCTTGCGGGTATTCAGCAGTTCGCCCAGGTCGAATTCTTACCCCAGTTGGGGCAATTGGGGCGAGCACCCAAGAAAGTCTTGGTGGAGATTAGCGACGATGCCAATGCTTGGAAGGAGGTCGCTTCCGTTGAAAACGACTGTAGTGCTCCTTCTGAAAACTGGAGGGCTCACTCATTGGGGCGCACGGTGAGCGCGGCGCACGTGCGCATCAAGATACTTTCCAATTGTGGCGACCTCGACTTGCTGACGCTTCGTGGTATAAGATTCAAATAACAGATTTCAGACCCTCTGTGCGAACTCTTAATCGACTGTCGGTGGCGGTGCCGTGGAGCATGACCCACTACATACCGCTGAATGGGTTTCATCCGCTTTATCGCGCGTTGTTTGATACAAGACCCGAGGGAATCGCTCTCAATGCTCTGGATAATGTCAAGCTGTTCCAGGCCCTCCAGTGGAACGAGCCGCTGCGCCAGAGGCTCCTCAAAGAGACTGGACAGCAGGCATACAAGTTATCGTCCTTGATGAACTACAGGGTAAAGCGGCGCTATGATAACCACTTCACCGCAGCGAATCGTGTCCTCACCGAGTTGCTACCCGGGGAGATCGAATTTCACCACACGGCGCCGTTCCCTTCATTGCGTAGGCCATTCGTTTTTCATTGCGAATCGTTTGCGCCGGTGTTTTTTCCTTTTGCGCACCAGGGAACCGGGAGGCTTCCACGAATCCGGCAAGTCCGAGCGCACTATGCAAAATTATTCGCAAGCGAGGAATGTCTAGGGATATTTTCTCATCTTCCCGAAACGTTGGCTGCCCTCAGCCGATTCTTCAATCATCCGCTGATTGACAACAAACTGCACGTCTCGCCGATGGGTGTTAGCAGTGCCGCTCTTTCATCCCCCACCCAGGGTAAGGCGGCGTCTCTGCAAACTCCCCACTTTCTTTTTGTCAATTCCGCTAACCAAAACCCTAACGGTTTTTTTCTTCGCGGTGGTCATATCGTTCTGCGATTCTGGAAGGAATTGCGCGACCGTGGCATCGATGGCCGACTGTACATGCGTTGCGGCCGTCCAAACGATGCCGAATTGCAGAAGTACGGCGTAGATCCTAGCTTCCTCAAGGCGGAGATTGGTCGAAGCATATTGTGGGTCGAAAATTATCTTACGAACGCGGACCTTAACGCGTTGGTAGGAGCCGTCCATTTCATGCTGCTGCCGAGCGCTTCCCTCCATTCGGTCTCTATCATGCAAGCGATGGCTCTTGGGGCTGTTCCGGTTGTCACCGATACCATCGGTGCTTCTGTCCTCGTCTCCAATGATGTGAATGGCATAGCCCTACAAGGTGTTCGCAAGACGCGATGGCATAAGAACCCCGACACGGGCATTGAGTTTGATCGGCTTTCGCCCGATGAGGCCCTAGACGCGGACCTAGTTGCGCAGCTTACACGGCGCGTTGCCGCTTTGTTGGAAACATCTGGCGCGTATGACCGGGTCCAATCTGCCGCGTTGGCGCGGGCGAAAAGAGATTTCTCGGGCGAAGCGTTTAGCGACAGGTTTTGGGAACAGGTGGGTGTGCTGTATGAGCGATACAAGCGAAGCGATCGGCGATTGGACGACTCGGCCGATGAGGCCTCGCCTTTGACGCATTGCCTGGTAGACGACTCAGATTGGCCAAGGCTTTTTGAAAGCCCGACGCAGCCAGTCAGAAGGCTCTATACAGGTTTTGGATGCGTTGCCGAGTTTGGTGGCGCATACGTGGCCTATACCTCACCACCAGCGATGGAACTTCACGATTGGTCGCCCCTGAGTGCTTATGTGTATCCAAGTTCCCCCAGGCTACACTTTGCGGATTCAATAAAGGGGCTACAAGGCAAATTTTTCGAGGGAAGAGAATCGGCGCAAGAGCGTGGTTTTATGTCTTCCCGCATTCCGATTGTCAAGAGAGCCTTAAAACCTTTTCCGTCGGCTTATAAGCTAGCATCTTGGTCGTTTAGGCATGGACGAAACCGATATCGGCGTTTGATCAGCAAGCGCCAGGAGTCCCCGCCCGAGCTCGTTTTAGAAGGTGTTTGCGGTTACAATATCATTCGCTACAGAAATAGATTCTATGGAATCCTCCAAAGCGAAGGTGCGTTCATCTATGAAAAAATAGCCGGGCAAGGTTATAGCAGTTGCTTTATCGGCTCTACCCTCGCGAACGTCCGTGACCAGATCTTGGTCTCACGGCAATCCGCGCATGGATGATGGGTATGTCTCAGTTGGCCCAGGTGAATTCGTCTGTGCGACCTGTTATTCACCTTTGGATATTCAATCATCCCTTCTATGGCATCAGCGATCAGGTGGAATTTTTCAAACTTTCGTTTGTCGAACACGGCTATCCCGTTTCCGTAGGAAGGCAGCCAAGACTCGGCGCCCTCAACGTCGTGATCGAAAACTTTTCAGAGCTTTCTAGTGAGATCCTCTGCAACTTTTGTCGCTCTACGGGCAAGCGAGTTGCCGTAATCATGACCGAACATCTCGATTTTATCGGAGATCGCATTTTCATCCACGGCGAGCCCCTATGGCAAGAAAACGACTACATGCCATCGGCGACTCAGGCCTCTAGAATTAAGAACTTGATGGATTGCGCTCCCTACATTCGCTCCTTTATCGTCTTAGGGGATTTACCGGAACTTAAGGACATCGGGTCGATTTTTAGCGGGATTGGGGTTCGTCAGATCCCATTTCCGAGCCTCGAGTCGCGACCGAAAAAAGTTGAGGAGATTCCCGTAGATGGTCATTCGGATCTGGTTTTTACAGGTTATATGACGTCGTACCGTCGTGAGCTACTGTCCGAAATCGCGAAGAAGCTCTGTGTCGCTTGCCCTGAAAAATTTGTTTCTCGAAAGGTTCGGGACTCAATGAACCGCAACGCCAAAATCGTCCTTAATTTGCCGCAACGTCAAGGCTGGCGTTGGGTATCCTTGATGCGAATCATCGCAGCCCTACGATGCGGGAGAGCAACGATTTCTATCAGCACGCGAGATACGTCTCTGGTTGCCGCCTGCGCCACACAAATCGACGCCGGGCGGCTAGGGTGGCTCGATGCACTCCAAGAACACGTAGCGCGCTGGGAATCGTTGTATGAGCAGTCGCTTGCGGATTACATGAGATTGGTAGAGTCCTTTGGAACGAAGGTCGGCTTTCCTGACGATCTATTTGACTATTGGTCTATTGTCGAAGGCCTCCGGGACAACGCTGTGCCATGACGGATCCAAACATCGGCCCGTAGCCATGGGCTGCTATGAAGATCCGCGTCTGCATCGGGCGGCCTCGGTTCAGCCAGGTCGTGGTCATTTTTGAAATCACCTTGGTGGCAGCCCGGGAAGCTCGCATAACTACGCGCAGGTTCTCGAACATCTTACTTCAGCGCTGGAAGTTGTCGAGACGATGAACGCGCTTTGGCGTTACTGGTTGGCTACTATAAGCGTCTTGGGAGATCGCGGATGACCTCAGCATCACTCGCCATAACTCCGCTCTAAGCCCACGCGGGTTTCAGAAACTGTAGGGTTTTCAGGAAGTTTTGGGGTATTGGGATTCGCCCATTGGGCGAGTTTTTTCTTGACTTGTATCTGGTTAGTGTTTTATATTT
>VGTJ01000297.1 GCA_016874775.1 Deltaproteobacteria bacterium | reverse complement strand
CTTCCAAATGCTCGGCCAGATACGTACAGGTGCAATTCTTCGGCGTGCTCACCAAATATTCGACGTACTGCTTCTTGGTAATCATATCCCTAAAATGATACTTGTGGTCCTCAAGCGTAAGTCCTGGCCAATTGCTGGGGCGGGTGAAGGCGATGCAGCAAAACCTGCGTGAGATTGTTGTACGTATCCGGAAGGGAGCTGAAGACCTCGATCACGCGACAGAGACGTTGACCGCCGGAAGTACACAAGCCGCGAACGTCGCGGAAACACAGGCTGTAGCTGCATCCAATATTGCGACGCACATTGAGCAACTTTCCTCCTCTATTGCCCATGTTGGCCAGTATGCGACCGAGGCCGCCACGCTAACACAGACCGCGGCACAATCGTCACAAGGTGGTGGCAAGGTCATTCGCAATACCGCTTTGGCGATGACGCAGATCATCGAGCGGATCTCTGGCACGGCGGCGACTTCATTGAAGACGCTGACTGAGTTTGAACGTCAGTCCGCCGATGTCTCGGGGATTGTTTCGGCGATTAAGGAAATCGCTGAACAGACGAATATGTTGGCGTTGAATGCCGCGATCGAAGCGGCGCGGGCAGGAGAGTACGGCAAGGGATTTGGGGTAGTCGCGGAGGAAGTCAGAAGTCTTGCGGGCCGCACCGCGCAGTCAACCAAGTCCATTCAAACGCTCATTGCTGACATTCAGAGGAGTCTGCGGATTGTGGTTGATACAATGCAACAAAGCCTCGACCAGGTTACGGCGAGTGAAGAGCTGACTCGCCAGGCTGGCACCTCAATGGCTGATATCGAAATTGCCACTGTGCGTGTGGTGCAATCAGTTGTTGGCATTCATCACGTATTGCAGAACCAAAATAGCACTGCACGCGACATCTCCGGCCGTGTCGATTACATCACGCGAATGACCGACCAAGGAACAAGCGCCAGTAAAAAAACGGCACTGGTCGCACAAGAGGTGGCTCGTCTGACGGCTGAGCTGCGTACGGTCGCGTCGAAGTTCAAAACGGACACTTCCGCCACTACTGGCTGATACGGCAGTACATCTGTAGATCCACGTCAGGGCCGTCGGGAAGTAGACTGATTTCCTCTCAGTGAAGGCCGCAGGAGTCCTCCCTTGCTAGTCGAGCTTGTTACTTTGGATAAAACTGATACGGCGGATGTACATGTAGCCCTACACTGCCAGCGTCAGCAATATCGCGGCAAAGAACGGACCAAAGATCGCCTGTTGTTCCATAGTGTTCTCAGTGGCCTGACAAATCCCAAGACCTTCACCGCTGCTCAGGAGGAATGGTACTAATGTGTGAGGCAAACTGGTTGTGTGCCTGTACATCAACCGGGCGATGTTTCACCTTGGTGCTGGCCGGATGGGAGGCTAGGTTGTTATTCCCTTTCAAATTCCGTGACGGTCTGTGAGGTCGCGGCGCAAACCCACCACCGCAGTTTGGACATACGTTATGCAGGACAGTATCTACACACGTCTTGCAAAACGTGCACTCGAACGAGCAGATCATTGCCTCGGGAGACTCGGGTGGCAGTGCTGTGTTCCAGTGCTCGCATGTTGGCCGTAATTCAAGCGTCGTTGCAACCTCCTTTCTGGACTTCCGTTCTTATGTGCACTCTTCAACTTTCAGTATTCGGCAATGGTGGCAATTGGCTGAGATCTCCCTGATTCAAGTATTTAACGAATGGGTCCCAGTTGGCATCTTGGTGCCATTCATATTCCGTTCCTGCTGCGATGAGCTCGGCTCGCTCTCGACCATACAAGCGCGCAATCACCGCGAGTGCCATATCGATACCAGCAGAGACTCCAGAGGATGTGACCATGTTGCCATCTTCCACCCAACGCGCTTGCTCGACCCACTGCACTTTCTCACTCTGGGCAGTCGCGAGAGTAAAGAACTGTTTGTTAGAAGTCGCGCGGCGACCATCAAGCAATCCAGCCTTAGCGAGTATTGCGGACCCCGAACATACCGACATCGTGACTAGTGCAGTCGCCGAACGCTGACGGAGAAAGTCGAGCATACGCTCGTTGTTCAATTCCGTGATGGTACCAATTCCACCCGGAAGAAGGATCAGGTCAAGTGCAGGGCAATCATCAAACCCGTACTGCGTTAAGGTCTGCGGCCCTTGTGTCGAAGTGACGGCGCCTGCTTTTTGCGCGACGGTGACAATCCGTAATTCAGGTCCGATACTGCCAAACATCTCAAGTGGCCCATACACGTCGAGCAGTTCAAAGGCTGGATAAAAGATAGCTCCAAGGGTGAGTGGGCTGCGGGCATCTGACATAGAAATTCCTCCTAATAAGTATTTGTCTATCTGATCGAGACAATCAGGTTCTGTTGCTTGTCATAAGATCTGCTCAACTCAAGCGGCGGTGCGAAAACGGCCGCGATACGCAACGGGAGCCACTCGTAACGTACGCAAGAACGCGCGCCGCATGGTATCTGCGCTGCCAAAGCCACAGTCTGCCGCAATTCCCTTGACTCCTTGTGGGGATTCTTCAAGCCTTCGGCGGGCAGCTTCAACCCGCACCTTTTCGACAAACTGCCCCGGCGTCATCCCAACTTCCTGCGTGAATACTCGCGCGAAGTGACGTGGGCTCATCGCCACGTGACGTGCCAACGCTGCCACAGAGAGGTCAGCCTCGATATTTTCCACGATCCACGTTTGTAATTCGCGTAGTGGTTCGCGGTTACTCTCCTGCGCACTGAGCAGGGTGCTGAATTGTGATTGTCCTCCAGGACGCCGGAGATACAGAACGAGGTCACGAGCCATGTGGAGGGCGACCTCTCGTCCGAAATCTTCCTCAACTAACGCCAAAGCTAAATCCATACCAGCAGTGACACCTGCTGACGTGTAGGTGTTACCGTCGCGAATGAAGATGGGATCAGGGTCGACGGTAACCTGTGGGAACAACCGCGCTAGTTCTGCACACCACGCCCAATGTGTAGTCGCCCGTCGTCCATCCAACAGGCCAGCATTGGCTAAAATGAAACTGCCGCTACACACTGCCCCGAGTCTGCGCACGCGCGGCGCTATCCGCTGCAACCACGTGAGAAGAGATTGATCGTGTACCGCCTCACGCGTACCTGGGCCACCAACGACGAGGAGCGTATCGATTCCATCACGAATAGTTCGCCACGCACGATCCACCACAATCCCTAAGCCACCGGATGCTCGCAGCGAACCAACCTCGCCACCTACTACGTCAACCTGATAAGCGTGCTCGACTCGTCCTTGGTTGCGGAGTAAGCGGTCAGTCCCAGTGAATACGGAAAACGGGCCGGTCAGATCGAGTGGCTCGAAATCAGGATACACGACCAACGTGATATGACGGGTGGTGATGAGGTCTTCACTCTCTGTTTTTGCTTGTGCCTTGGCGTTGCGTCTCGACATGACGACATTATGGGAAGCGCGTGCCGTTGTCGCAAGATGTCAGTAACGACATTTGTCCGACAAATCCTGCCATGAGATTGGGTCGTCGATAATGAGCTGTCAGCACTCAACTTTCAGCCAGAGAGGAAGTGTTAGTTATCAGTCCTCAGTTGTCAGGTCTCAGTTTTTCTGAAAACTGTTGTTGCTGACCACTGATAACTGACAACTCAAGGCTATTGGTGTTGAACACTGGAGGACGGAACCATGACGACGACATCTCCCAACAGTCAAAAAGATCTCAGCTCAGCGGTAATCATGCCGCTGAACCGCGATCTCTATTACGCGGGTCGCTGGCAAACACCGCGCGCAGGGAAGTATGTGGAGACCATCAACCCTGCACTCGGCGAAGTCATCACCAGTGTTGCCGATGCCAACGCTGACGATGTCGACGCTGCTGTACATGCCGCACATGAAGCCTTTGTCAAATGGCGCAAGGTGAAACCCCTGGAGCGGGCGGCGATGTTGAAAGAAGCTGCAGCAAGGTTGCGTGCGCATGCTGGGGAACTGGCGATGCTCGACGCGCTGAATACAGGCAACCCTGTGGCTGAGATGGTCGGTGATGCACGCGTCGCTGCCACCATGCTCGAACACTTCGCCGGATTGGTCACTGAGATCAAAGGTCACACCATTCCGATGGGAGAAGATAACCTCAACTACACTGTGCGTGAACCGTTTGGTGTGGTGGCGCGGATTGTCGCTTACAACCATCCACTGATGTTTACCGCGATGAAAACCGGTGCGCCGCTCGCTGCAGGCACGGGGAACGCGCTTAGAGTCTTGTAAAAAGAGGGGGTTAGGATAGAGAGGGCAGCACGGGTGTCCGGGAAAAAGGAGGAGGAGGTATGCCTGCGCTCACGTGTGCCCTGGTGGAAAAGCTGGAGACGATAGCCGACCCCCGCCGTCAATGCGCGAATCT
>VGTJ01000296.1 GCA_016874775.1 Deltaproteobacteria bacterium | reverse complement strand
GAGAGGCCGGGGGAAAGAAGCTCTTCAATTGTGTCCATTCGGTCATGGTCAGGTCCGTTGGATAAACTCGCGGCAGTGTATTCATCCCTCAAGCTTACCAATCCCTTTTTCAAAACACTCTCTTAGAGTGGAGTGACGGCAAGAAAAAGGAAGCGGCGGATCTGTTAGGTATCGATCGCCGTACGCTTTATCGCAAGCTGCTCGAATACGGCAAAGCTGATCCGGAGGAATTCGGCCCTCGTGTCGTCCGCTAAGGTGCTGTCTCGCACTGAATGTCCCAGTTTAGGGTTTGCGCCTGCTTCGATCTCGTCCTTCCGACTACGCTCAGCATGAGCGGGTTTAGTCGCTGGTGTACCAATGTCGCTGGGATAGAGGCACGGGTGATTTCACGACGCAGGCGGAAATTCACGACTGTTCTCCAGTCCCATGTAGTTCGTGTACAGGAGACAGAAAACGACGCATCACCCGTGTACGAGACAAATTGTCTCAAACAGCACTGTGGACGAGCCGTCATTCTCCATACCTTTGCGAACGAAACGCTCTGGTCTGTGTTTTGCTGCGTGTGGCAGACGAGAGAGGGGTGAACACTGGACCGTTGGGACTGTGTGCGTCTTTCTGTAGCCCCCGCGAGCGTGGAAGAGTGTGTCCACCTACGGAGCAGAATCGTGACCATCGTTCGCAGGGTTCCACTATGTACTGTTGTTGAAAGGAGAAGCGCGAGCTATGGAGAATGCATCGCTGTTGCATGGCACAAGAATTGTCCTGGTAGTAGGTATCGTACTGATACTGATAGGGGTGATCGTGCCCAATGATTGGGCGATTGACCGACTGTGTCGCGAAGCGGGAGTCGTTGTCACGCTCATGGGGATGGTGGCCACGATTGCCCAACGCCAGGCTGTAGATGATACTCAGCGGCGCCTCCTCTCTACCAGTCAACCGCCAACCGAACACCGTGAAGGCCACGCAGGCGAGACGACCTCTCACGCCACAGCGGCCTGAGGCTGATGCGGCTGTGTAGACAGGAGATGGTGGGGCTCGGTGCGCCATTCTTCCTTACTTGCTGTCTGTTCTTAGCCCGCGACAGTCGGCAGTGCGCGCCGGATGCGTAGCAGAGATCGCCGCGACATTGTACGACCCCCCTTGTGGGCGCCGTCATGCGACAAACCTTGATGAGCTTGTGACTGTCGATTGCGGAAAGAAAGAACACTCCCTTCGCTGACTGTGGCGATTTTCCACAGTCAGCGGTGTGGCGACTGTGCCGGGTAGGGAAAATGTTTTGGCCTCCCTTTTGCTCACTTGCTCAGCCGGATGGTGTCGACCGCAGAGCATGCGTTCGCGTCGG
Organism: Deltaproteobacteria bacterium; assembly: GCA_016874775.1. NCBI lineage: Bacteria > Pseudomonadati > Myxococcota > Myxococcia > Deltaproteobacteria bacterium. Next base: position 3,085 of record VGTJ01000296.1, on the reverse strand, counting down.
ACGTCATTCACCTCGGTGGAAAAAAGGAGGGACCCAGTGCCATCGCCACACTGTCTGCAGATTCCCCTGCTGAGCGGAATCATCCTCACAGCTATCGGCACTGGCTGTGTTGAACAACGATTGTACAGACAGAAATGGATTCCCGTTGCTGCCCGGCCAGCGAACATCACGCCACAAGCAACCGTGGCGACGGGACATATTGGCGAGGTAACAAGGGGGACACTGACAGCACTGACCGAAGGGAAGCCGTGAACAGTATGGCCACACAGCGCTAGGTAGTATCGTCACCGTATTCATGAGACAGACAAGGGCAATACGAATGGAAGGGATATGGAACTGATACCGCCGGGTAGTAATTTTGATTTCGTTGGCCGACGACAAGGGTTCGTGATCGCCTCAGTCATCGTCAACCTCATCAGTATTATATTACTCACGACGTGGGGATTGAACTATGGGCTTGACTTCACTGGCGGTGCTATGGTGGAAGTGCGCTTCCTGGAGCCTACGACCAGTACGACAGTTCGTGAAGCAATTGCCAAGGCCGGATTGACTGATGTGACGATTCAAGAGATCAGCACGGGTGGCACCATGTTTCTGCTGCGCACGGTGCATACCGAAGAGGAATATGACCGCGCGCCTGAGGCCACGGTGAGAACTGATCAGGAGGGGGAAGAAGAAGGAGTACCCACGGATGTTGGCCTTGAGCCACTCCACGGAACAGAGAATGGTCGCCGATTGTAAGCACCGCTGACGTTTGCGTGGCCAGTCTCACGGCTCACGACGAACTGAACCATGGCGGCAGCGGACGTGCGTAGCATGATCCATGGCCTAACCATCGGTGACATGCGCGGTCGTCGCTCCCAGCTTGCGAAAGCGCCAGGTAATGAGCGGCGGCGTCACTAACGTCGTCAGGACAACCATAATCACCACCGCGCCATAAGTTGCCGAATCGATCAGCGGTTTGCCATGCAGCATCATGCTCGCGCCAATACTGGCAAAGATCAAACCGACTTCTCCGCGTGGGATCATCCCCAGGCCCACGGCAATGCGGTCTAGCCCTGGCTCTCGTACGCCTAACCCACAAATTTGCTTGCCGATGATCGCCGCGATCGTCAACGATGCCGCAAATCCGAGCAACTCAACCCGGGTAAAATCCTCTAAGGTGACTCGCGCCCCCATCGTGACGAAAAAGATCGGCACCATGATCGTCACCAATGGTGCCAAGAGTTCTTCCAGTGAGGTATGCTGATGCTTGGCGGCCAGATCTTGGTAGTGATGCGGCTCCAAAATCAGACCAGCAGTAAACGCACCAACGATCGGCGCCAGCCCAACCACGCCGGCGAGATAGGCAAGCCCAAAGCACAACACGAGGCTCGACACTAACAAGACGCCCTGACTGTGTAAGCGCACCATAAGGCGAAAATAGCCTGGCATCAGTAGGCGACCAACACCGACCACGATGATCAGGAACCCGAGCGAACGCCCGAGCACGCCAGCGACCGCACCGACATTCACCGCGGTGCCCATCTCCGCAGCAGCGATGACTCCACCCACCGCTGCCAGCACCATCAAGCCTAATACATCATCGATCACTGCGGCACCCAAGATGATCTTCGCTTCACTGGTGTGCAGGCGGTGCAAGTCGGTGAGCACACGGGCAGTGATCCCGACACTGGTCGCGGTCAGTGTGGCACCCAGATACACGTGGACCAATCGATCACTCTCAGGGGAAAAGAAGCTACTGACGCCCCAGCCCAGAAAGAACGGGGCAATGACACCCAGAATGGCAACGAGTAAGGCCGACACACCGACCTTCATCATATCGGGTAACGTGGTGTGCAGTCCGACTTCAAAGAGCAAAAGCACGACGCCCAGCTCACTGAGTACTGCGAGCATCTCGTCTTGTCGTAAGAAGGAGAAGGTGGGAATGCCGAGAAGAATAAGATTCCCTAGCACGATGCCAATCAAGAGCTCGCCGAGGACTTCTGGTTGCCGCATTCGCACCATCACGTCGCCACCAAGTTTGGCGGCGAGTAAAATAACGACAAGTTCCAACAACAAGAGAATGACAGGACTTGCATGCCCACCAGCGCCCTGTCCACCTGCTGCCCACGCCGTGAATGGCGCAAGGATGCAGACCAACCCGCATACCAACCGCACTATCGAGCCCCTGTTCCCCACCTCGACCTCCTTCGCTGTCTTTGTAGTCGTAGATCTATCGCCTCGCGCTGTGCTTCAAAAGTGCTGACCTGCAGCTTTGTGGATAGCGGATTCGCGGATGGACACAACCCCCCGGCCTCCTCCATACAGCTCCCGCTGGGCAACTTCCTCCGGACCGGTACTGGCGCTATGCATGCGTACCTCCTACCCGTCCATCACGGAACGGTGCACTAATGAAGAGCAAGAGCTATGCCGTAGCATGTGCATGCTCAGTCGATCCACGCGCCATTGGTACACTCCGCCTGTCACCCTGAGTGCAACAAAGGGTCTCGCAGAGAGATTCTACGCGTAGTTCATCCTGTGGTGAATCGGACGAGGCGCGACCACGTGTGCTCCGCTCTGCCGGATGGTCACAGTGTATCAGCACGATAACTCCCTGTTCGTATTCGCTCGGCTCAACCCGCGCGAGATTATTTGCGACTCCGGCGGGGCTTTTGTGACAAATTGTCTCACGATAGCGCTTGCGCATCGCGCCGTAACAGAGCAAATTTCCGTCAGGCCATCGGCATCGTTCTTGCTGATCATAATTGCCCTCGAAGGAGATGATCACACTGTCTCCTGCCCTGTCCCTGGCAAGAGCGGAGAACCGGACAAGACTTCTGGCTCTGGCCTCACGCCTCCTCCGACAGACCGGCAAGCATTGTCGGGCCTTCGCTCTAAATCGGACCACGGAAGATTGGTACAGCAGAGTTGTCACCCTGAGTGTAACGAAGGGTCTCTCGGAGGGATTCCGCGCTTCACTGCTCAGAAACACACTCTCAGGCCGAGACGGGCTGGGGGAGGAGCGTGAACCCCAACCGGGCGGCGGTCCGTTTGAGGTGGCGAAGGGTGCGTTGACGCAGGTGTTCATCATAGGCTTCCCAGC
>VGTJ01000295.1 GCA_016874775.1 Deltaproteobacteria bacterium | reverse complement strand
CTTATAGCAGATCCCACCGCCGTCCGTGAAGTCCACACCTACTCCGGGACACTTGCACCCGTACTCGTCACCGAGCATCCAAATAAACGAGACATACGAAAGTCAACCAGCTTTGCCGGAAGGGTACGGTTTGCAGCACCTGTGCCGTACGTGGCCACAAGGGAACCGTTCGCTCTTTGCGCCCTTTGCCAAAGAATTGCACGAAACTCGTCGCTCCAAATCGCAAGTGTCGAGGCGTGAGTGCGGTGAGTTCGGAGACACGAGCTCCGGTGTTGTAGAGGGTCAATAACAGTACGTGATCCCGCCGCCCACGCCAGCACGTTTGATCGGGGGCCGCCACAATGGCCTCGACTTCGGCCCGGGTCAGAAACCCGACTAGCTTCTTCTCTTCGCGTTTGATGGGAATCGCGAGGATCTGTGTCGTCTGCGCAATACAGGAGGGATCACGCAAAGCGATCGTCCGAAACAGGGCGCGAATCACGGAGAGCCGAATATTACGCGAGCGGACACTATTCCCGCGTTGCTGCTCCAAATGGTCCAGAAACTGTAAGATGAGCGGCAGGGTCAGATCGGAGACGCGGACGGCAGACGGCGCACGCCCTGTGGTTTCCTGCACGTACGTGAGCAGTAAGCGCAGGGTATCGCGACAACTGGTGACGGTATGGGGACTGGCTCGTTTCTGCTTGGCTAAATACTCCGTGAAGAACGCATGGATATGGGGACTGACCACATCGAGTGACGCTTTCATGTCTCACCTCCTGTGCCGACAAACTGGGCAAAGCGATGGGCTGCCTGCGTGAGCAGTTCTGGCGTAGCCGTGAGATACCAGTAACTTTCCTGTGGACGGACATGGCCAAGATACACCGATAGGTGAGGCAAGGGGCCATAGACATCAAGACCAGCTTCATACCACTGCAACACTCGCTGGACGGCAAAGCTGTGACGGAGCGAATGCAAACACGGCCGCCGTGCGTCATCGCTAGTCGGCCAAAAGCCAAGCTGGCGACACGTTTGGGAGAACCACGCCCAGAGCGCATCGTGATTCACAGGTTTTCCTTTCGCCGACACGAAGAAGCGATCAGTGGTGGGACGTGGAAAGTGACGCTGTCGCAACCGTTGATACTGTCGCAGTTGAGTGGCGGTGGTGGTATGGAGTGGGACCCACCGTGCTTTATGGAACTTGGTCGGCGCAATCAGCAAGCGAGGCGGATCGGCCTCCAACTGGACATCGGCTCGGTCTAAGTGCAACGCTTCACTAATCCGCAGGCCGGTACTGGCCAACAAGCCAATGAGCGTGGCCAACGTATGAGGACGCAACGAGTCGTGCGGCTTGGCTTGCTGCGCAACCTGTACTAAGGTCACCACTTGTGCCGGCGTAAACAGAAACGGTAGCCGTCGCCTGGCACCTGCTACCAAGTGATGATCGGGCACTTCGGTCTCTGGCGCGTGGGCACGTACATACGTGAGGAAGCGCCGTACCATGCTTAAGCGTTGGGCTGGACTCCGACGCGGTCCCCGCTGACTGGGGAGACACGCCCACTCCACGGCCAAGGCAGCCCGCACTGGTTCTCCAGCTGCACGCTGCGTGACAAACTGCACGAACGCGCGCAGGAGTGAAGGTTCCTGTTGGACACGAAACCCTAATGTCGTACGGAGTCGCAAATACGTGTCGAGATGCGCAGTGAGTTGCTGTTCTGTCATTGCCCACCTCCATTCCACGGCAACGCCACCGCCGCGAGATTGGTGAAGTCGAGCTTGGCATAGAGGCCGGTGGTTTGCAGTGAGCGATGGCCGAGGACATCGGCGACCTCCTTGAACGTCGCTCCGTGCTGTACCATGAGCGAGGCGGCAGTATGACGAAACAGATGGGCCCCCATAGGAGTCCGTGGTGGAATCCCCGTACGTTCCAACGCGCGACGGACAAGCCGTCCAATACCACAGGCTCGGACCAAAGGACGAAACGGTGGCTTGAGGCGGAGAAAGACGTAGCGACTCGGACTTGTTGGTCGGGTCGTCGTGAGGTAGGAGACCAAGGCATCTCCCACTTCTTGTGACAATGGCAAGCACCGTTCTTGATGGGCTTTGCCGGGACGAACATCAGTTGGCTGGCGTGCCACTGGATATCATCGAGCTGTAGACGCGCCACCTCTCGTGCGCGTACACCGAGTCGGGCCAACAAGAGCAGAATCGCGTGATTGCGGATCGCTGCTGGCGTAGTGCCCTGTGTACTTTGTAAGACCTGTTCGACTTCGGTTCGTGTCAGCTGGGGTGGCAGCGAGGCATGCAGCCACTGGCGTGGCATGGGGACAGCGCCTTCTAAGCCAGGGGCACGATCGCCGCAGAGCACGACAAATCGCAAGGCCGCCCGGACGGCAGCAGCTGGTTCTCGACGGCCAGCACCCACACGGTGCGCGGTTTCGCGTTGCACGAAGCTGGCTACGTCCTCCGCCTTGACAGCGGGCCAGTCGACCCGCCCGGTAGGAAAGCAATACGTGAGGAACCGACGTGCAAGGCGTAGATAGGTCGCGCGGGTACTCGCGGCTGCACCCTGGACAGTACGGAGATAGTGTTCGTAGCGGTGTACCCAGCTGTCACATTCCGTCGCAGGGGGTAGCACTGCTTGCTCTGGCACGAGGCCTTGCTCCCGTAGGAGCGTCACGAGAGGTCGGAGGCCATGGACGGCTTTGGGAAGATGGCCAGACGGTAACCGACCACAGTGGCGAAGATAGCGATCAACCGTGGCGTTGGTCACCGAGGCTACCGCAATATGATGGCGTGCTAACCACTGCCCAAAGTGCGCGGTGTTGCGCAAGTAGATTCTGATAGTCGCAGCAGCATACCCTTGGGCCTGCAACGTCTGTGCGATGTGATCGACGGCAGGGCCGAGTGGGCCTTCACGGAGGCGTTGACGGACGGTGGGATGGACAATGAACGAATCGATCATACGTGTCTCCTCTCAACAGCATTCTGCTGCAGGAGCAAAACGTATGGACCGGATCATGTCGAGCCGAAAAGGCGATACTCTCTGTAAAAGCGCAACGTTTCCACTAGGATAGGAAAAGTCACTCTAAGTTATGCGGGATGATCCGGAACTCCACATGAAAGTGTGCATCGCGCATGCGCGATGCACACTTTTGGGCGTCGCGGGCCTACAACTGGTTCACCGAAGGGTTTGACACCGAGCCGTTGAAGAATGCCAAGGCGTTGCTGGAGGCATTGAGTCAGTAAGACATTTGCGATTGAGCCATCGGGTCATCCGGCCATTAAGCCATTGAAGGGCCGAAGAGGTGTGATAGAAAGCAGTAAGAATATTCTGATTTCTGATTCGCAAGAGTTGCGTGTATGCCTACTGAAAAATTAGCCGCCCGTGTGGCTGCCCTTGAACATGAGGTTGTTCGCTTAAGAAACGTACTTGAGGGCAAACGAGGAGAGGAAAAACCTTGGTGGGAGAAAATCACCGACTCCTTTGCTCGCGATCGCATGTATCAAGAAGCAATGAAATTGGGCCAACAACAGCGACGTTCCTACAGGCCTTCCACCTCACGGCAGCGCAAGGGCAGCGATGCTCGTTCTCGACACTGATCATCTGAGCGTCCTTGAGTGGGAGGCTAGCTCCACAACGCAGCGCCTCCTAGCCCGCTTATCGCGTATTGCTCCTGATCAAGCGGCTACAACCATCATTAATTTTGAGGAACAGCTGCGTGGCTGGTTGGCCTACGTGGCCCGCATGCGATCGGTGACACAACAGGTGGAAGCATATCGGCGCCTCAAACGGCATCTGGACAACTATCGAGCGATTATCGTCTTGGAGTTTGACCTTCGCGCGGCCACAGAATTCCAACGCTTGCGTAAGAGACATCGCACGCTCGGGACGATGGACCTCAAGATCGCTGCCATCGTGCTTGCCAACGACGCAACTCTCCTCTCGCGCAACCTCACTGACTTTGGCAAAATCCCAGAGCTGAAAGTCGAGGACTGGACAGCAGAATGACGAGTGAGAGAGCCGGGTTGGCTCATTTTCAGCCTGGCGTGGCTGGCATTATTGCGGTCACCTGAAGAGAAGCAAGCTGCTCACCAGATGTTATCTGACCTCTACAACTGGTTCACCGAAGGGTTTGATACCGAGTCGTTGAAGAATGCCAACGCGTTGCTGGAAGCATTGAGTCAGTGAGTCATCGGGTCATCGAGCCATTGAAGGGCAGGGATTCTCAACGACTCGATCATCAACCTACTGGCTCCAGAACCCAATGAGGAAATGCTGCGATAATATCGTGTTCAGCAATTGTGTTGACGAGGGCAGAAACTTCTCTTAGAAAACATACTCATGGAAGCATCATCGTACCCTTCCGGCAAAGCTGGTTGACTTTCGTATGTCTCGTTTATTTGGATGCTCGGTGACGAGTACGGGTGCAAGTGTCCCGGAGTAGGTGTGGACTTCACGGACGGCGGTGGGATCTGCTATAAG
>VGTJ01000294.1 GCA_016874775.1 Deltaproteobacteria bacterium | reverse complement strand
TAGAGGAATTAGTCAATTTAGTCTTTGCTTGGCTGCAAAAACGCCGGTCCTTCCCGGTGGAACGTCAGGTGTATGCGCTTCCCCTCGCCGCCTAGCACTTGCCATCGAGTGAGTTTCTATTTAGAGACTAGGGGCTTGTAGGGAGGAGAAACAAGTCCCTAGTACCGTGTCTCGCAAGTTTATTAGCAGTGAAATCGTAGGGCGCGTACCACGCGCCAGTCAGTTGGCGCGCTTCGCACGCCCTACAACTGCTCACGAAGTTATGAGACACGGTACTAGCCCCCAGCCCCTAGTCCCATATTTTTACGCAATACGTATCATCACACAGTGAGCTGAACATGAACGAAATACAATGCAAGCCCTTTGCGACCATCGACATCGGCGACGAAATCGGTCCGGTCACAAAAGTCCCAACTAGTGATGTTGTCATCCGGTATGCGAAAGCTGCACGAATCACGGACCAACGGTTTATCGATCCAGAACGGGCGCGACAGACAGGATTTTCGCAACCCATTGTTCCCGGACCGTTGAGTGCGACGTTCCTCGCGCAAATTGTGACAGAACACTTTCCTGGTTGGCGACTCAAGAATTTTCAGGTCAGTTTTCGTACGCCAGTGAAACACGGCGATACCCTCAACCTCTGGGGTAATGTCACCGAAAAGAGTGGCGCTGAGGCTGACGGTAGCGCAACGATTCACTGCGATGTGGTGGTGGAAAATCAACACGGCGACCGAGCGATTGTCGGGACAGTGATACTTGGGATGCGCAGATTAAGACCCCATTTGTAACTACGCTTCGAGTTCCCCTCTCCAGTCATAGAGAGGGGCTAGGGGTGAGGTTCATAGGTGCCCATCATCGACGCTGGCTGCCCGGTCGCTTGTAACACGCTCTGCCATTCAGGACCTTCGGGGTCAAGTTGTTTACGACGGGCAACGGCGAGGGAAATCGGCACTTGGGTGAAGTGCCGATTCCAGTAGCCAATTACCATGTCTGTATACCCTGCCATTCCAGCGTGAACGGCGTGTTGACCAAGAATGAGACAAAACTCCGAATCAACTGCATTCGCAGGGAGACTGCGGATGATATAGCTCGGGTCAATATATTTAATGGAGAAATCGAGATGACGTGCCTGCAGAAACCGCGTGACCTCATCGCGAAGAAAGATGCCAATATCTTTTAAGCGGAGGTTTCCCGACGCATCCCGTTCTTGCTTTGCTGGGTCCTGCAAGAGTTCTTGTCCCGCACCCTCGGCGACGACGATGACCGCATGATGTCGTCGCTCTAGTCTTTGCATCAACAGGTCGAGAAACCCGTCCTTACCTTCAAGGGCAAACCGCACTTCGGGTATCAGACAGAAATTCACATCTGAGTTCGCTAAGCTTGCATGGGCGGCAATAAACCCGGAATGGCGACCCATCAGCTTGACCAGGCCAATACCATTCCACGCGCCGTGTGCTTCGGTATGTGCTGCGTCGATAGCTGTGGTTGCTTCTTCGACTGCCGTGGCGAAACCGAAGCTTCGGTCGGTCCAGCCCAGGTCGTTATCAATCGTTTTGGGAATGCCAATGATACTAATCGGCAGTTTCCGCTGCGCGATCTCCCGGCTGAGTGCCGCCGCTCCACGTAACGTGCCGTCGCCGCCGATGGTAAACAGGATACTCACCTGATGGCGCTGGAGAGTGTCTACCATTTCACTCACATCTTGTGGTCCGCGTGATGAACCTAACGTTGTCCCTCCGATGGTGTGAATGTTGCTGACCGCCTCAAGCGTCAATGCGATTGGAGGGTAGCCGCTGTTCGCTGCAAGGCCCGCGTAGCCGTAACGAAAACCCAACACGCGTGGCACTCCGTACCCGAATGTCAGTGTATGAACAACTGAACGGATGACATCATTGACGCCGGGGCAGAGACCACCGCATGTAACGATACCGCAAGTAATCGTCGTCGGGTCAAAGAAGAGTTGCGCGCGTGGACCAGCGAGGCCGAACGACGGTGGTCGCTGTCCGGCATCAAGATAGAGTTCGAGGTCCGCGGTTTCTGCGCTGACTAACACCCGGTTAGTTGGGTCGACAAGGAGCTGTCCGCGCGGTTGGAGAGGAGAGGGAAAGCGACACAAACCGAGGGAGGAAACGATAAGGTCTCCAGATTGTGGCAATATCATGCCGTCAATAGTGAACGGAGTTTCTGCAAGAATCTAGTATGGAATACAGGTTTCTGGTCACTGCTGCTGAGGCAACACGTCTGCCTGTTTTTTGGACAGCAAAGCGATGAGGTCACGAGCTGGCACCAGGATACCCCACTGATTTATCAAGACTATTGTGGTGCGGCAGAGGAAAAAGCTGTTGGCCTAGGTTTTGCGATGCTTCTGCGTTGGAAGTATCCGGTGGTGACCGCGAGACCCTATGCCCCTCGCTGTGCACCCTTCACTACCCGACATATTCCCCAGTCAGGTGGTTGTTAAGGGCCTGTAGGTTTCCCTCCTTTCTCCTGCAGGCCTTTTTCTTTTGTGCGTCACGATGCGACTCCTCAGTCGCACCACTGGTCGCAGTTATTGCTGCCCTACAAACATTCTGCGGGCAGGCTTGCACGGTGAGCAACAATAGTGCGTGAAGAGGACAGCCTGGTCCACTGTATGCGGGGCTGCGTGGCTAGCCTGTTCTTGCCCTCGGCACGGATAAATAGCTGTGAAGACAGAACGAGTTATCGGTAAATAAATAATCACTGTGAGTGAATATCTAATTGACTCATGGTGTGATGTATCACCGGTATGGAGCTTGCAAACGTTGCTAGCCGAGATGGGTGGTGTTGAGGATGTTGCAGGACCACAGCCAATACAGAGGAGGATCGTATGCCGAAGTCGTTGATTTCTGTTGATCTCCGGCGGAGTCCGGCTGAGCAAGAGATTCTGCTCCATAATCGCTGGCATCCCGAAATCCCACCAGTTGTGAGTGTGAACCCTGGGGCGGTGTTTCGTATTGAGTGTATGGATTGGACCGGTGGACAAATTGGCGACAATGATAGTGCTAATGACGTCCGCGATGTTGAACTCCCACAAGTGCACTATCTGAGCGGGCCGATTGCGGTGAGTGGTGCGGAACCGGGTGATATTCTGGTTGTCGACCTGTTAGACATTGGGGCTCTCCCAGATTCAGAGTGGGGATTCACCGGCATCTTTGCCAAGCAGAATGGTGGTGGGTTCCTTACCGAGCATTACCCGGAGGCAAAGAAGGCGATTTGGAACTTTAGCGGCATCTATGCGACGTCACGCCATATACAAGGAGTGAGATTTGCTGGCCTGACGCACCCAGGCCTGATCGGCTGTGCGCCCTCAGCAGAACTGCTTGCTACCTGGAATAAACGCGAAGCGGCGTTAATCGCTACAGCGCCAACGCGCGTGCCGCCACTTGCAGCGCCACCGAACCCGCAAAGAGCCTTACTGGGCCAACTCCGCGGCGCGCAGTTTGATCGCGTGGTTATGGAAGCGGCACGGACCGTTCCACCCCGCGAACACGGTGGCAACTGTGACATCAAAAACCTATCGCGTGGCTCGCGCATCTATTTCCCGGTCTATTGCAAAGGTGGAAATCTCTCTATGGGTGATATTCACTTTTCGCAGGGCGATGGTGAGATTTCCTTCTGCGGCGCCATTGAAATGGCCGGATGGATCGATTTGCACGTCGACCTGATCAAGGGCGGCATGAGCAAGTACGGGATGCTGAACCCGATTTTCAAGCCCGGCCCGGTGGAGCCTCGTTACTCTGAGTATCTGGTGTTCGAAGGGATTTCCGTGGACGAGCAGGGGACGCAATTGTATCTCGATGCGCATGTGGCCTATCGCCGTGCCTGTCTCAATGCCATCGAGTATCTCAAGAAGTTTGGTTACAGCGGCGAACAAGCCTATATGTTGTTGAGCACCGCCCCGGTCGAAGGCCGCGTGAGCGGCATCGTCGATATTCCTAATGCGTGCTGTACCGTTGCCATCCCCACGGAAATTTTCGATTTCGACATTCGTCCTTCGACGAAAGGGCCTGTCGTTGCCCCGCGCGGTATGGAAGCGGCAGCTTCGTAACGACTGATGCGTATGCCACACGTTTCCTAAGAGGTGCTGTTATGCCGATCTATGAGTTCTCGTGTCGATCCTGCGGGCTCTTTGAGGTTCAACGCTCGGTGCGTGAAGCTACTACGTCGGTGCCGTGTCCATCCTGTCATGCAAGCGCCAGTCGCGTACTCTCGGCTCCGGTACTAATGCCAACTTCGCGTGCTGCCCAGCGGCAACGTACAAGTGGAACACCTCCGCAGGTCGTTCAACGACGTGCCCCTGAGACCCCACCTGCTTCGCCTGCGCCGCAATACCAGCGTAGCGGACGTCCCTGGCACCTGAGTCACTAAGGCATGGGCAAGAATTAAGTTACCGATTAAGAGCGAGGAAGAAGCGTATAGTTCCAATCGCCATGAAACTTACCGGGTTTGATATTGAGCGCTTGAAACTCATCGTCGGAGACCTGTAGGCCTTTG
>VGTJ01000293.1 GCA_016874775.1 Deltaproteobacteria bacterium | reverse complement strand
CATGCTCCTAAGATCATCGCGTGTTCCCTTCTCTCTCCCTGAACTTGAGTTTCTCCCCACGACACGCGCCTATCTCAGCAGAACCCGCGAAATCATGAAAGATTCAGACCTTTACAGGGATGGGCGTAAGAGGCCCGAAGGACTCATCGCGGAGGAGTTCCGTGTACCCGTAGAGAATGTGCAAGGGGGTCCGTAACTCATGAGACATGGTGCCAACAAAATCTTCTTTGATGCGATTCGAGTTTTCCAAATCTTCGAGGAGCTTCGCATTGGCAATGGCAAACGACGCCAGCTGTGCGATGCCCCGCGCCAGACGTTTTTGCCGTGCCAGAAAAACCTGCTGTCTGCGATAGCCGATATACAAGGCACCAATCGTTCGCGTCCCACGACGCAAAAGAAAGAAAAGGGCCGAAATAATCCCTACCCGTTGCAAGAGCATTTGCAATGCAGGCTCGTTAGCAGAACAAATTTCCACCGCAGGACTCATTGTAGACTCGGTCATCGTTAACTCAGTAAAAATCTGCGGCGGGAAGGGCAGCGCCCGCACCTCTTCTTCTCGCTCCGGTGAGTCACCATATCCGGTTACGGTTACGTACAAGTTCTGTTGCGGGTCCCACAATGCGGCATAACTACAGTCACAGTTCAACACTTCAGTAGTTAATCGGCAGAGTCGATTGAGGACCACGGGGGTCTCCAATGATGTCAACAATTACCGCCCAACTCGCACTAAAGCTGCGGATATTTCGGCTTCCTCTTTAATGGTCTCTTCGGCACGTTTCGTCACACTCATATCTCTCAGCGTGACCAGGACGGCCTTTCGTTCATTATGGGAAACCATCACCATCTGGGCCTGCACGACAGCATGCCGGTCATCGGCAAAAGAGAGAAGAAAGACATCATCAAGCGTAGGGCCCTGTCCATATTCTTCACAGTAGCGCAAACAATCTCGTACTCGGTCTATGGACTCTGCGGCAATAAGCGAAAGAAACGGTTGTCCCAGTAACGTTGCCTCCGGTGCACCGACAAGCCCTGCACCGGCTTCATTCACAAAGAGAATCTGCGCCTCTTGCACCAGGAAGACACCATCATGGATGTTCTTGAGTACCGTTCGATAGAGTAGCTCGGACTGCTGCAACGCATATTCAGCACGTTTCCGCGCCGTAATATCGATCAAGGAGATGATGATCGCGGGCTCACCGCTCCACGACACAAGTGCAGGAGCGACTTCAAGCCAGATTGGTGTTCCATCTTTTTTGACCCCGCGGCATTCATAACGTACCGGGGCAGATTCTCCGCGCAAGCGAGCAACAAGATACCGACGTAAACGGTCTCGTTCCTCTAGCGCAATATGATCCTCTACCCGTTGTCCGATAATGTCATGCGGCTTGGCATAGCCAAGAATCGTTGCCAGAGCGGCATTGGCAAATAACACCGTCCCGTGCCGCTGTACCGCGATGCCTTGGATTGAACATTCCACCACCGCTCGGTAGCGCAATTCACTGTCTGTCGGTTTTTTCTCGCTGGATTGCTGGACAGCAGCCTCGGCTTCAAGACTGGTCACACGTTCGCGCAACAGTTTCAGTTACGCCAGTAACTGTGCTTTGGTTTGTCTTCCTGCCACCGTGCCGTTACCTCCCTCCTCTTTTGCATACGGAAGACGAACACATAGTCTGTTGGTATTCCTAGCGTGTCATATCGATCGTCTGCACCACTTGTGAAGCTCTCTTCAGACCAGTGCATGGGAGGTTGTAGTCTGGTTATCGGAAGAAGGGGTCTTGCCTTCGTTTTTTATAAACCGTTCGCTACTTTTTGTCGATGTTTTCTGATCCATATACATTCGTATCTTTTTCTCCCCCGATGAGCAGCATTCCTTACATGGGTTGACAGTTTGGTGACCAGAATGTCAGACTTGCACGGTGAAGGGGCTCTAAAGAAACTGTATCACTTTTCTGCGGTACAACAAAAAAAGGAAAGAACCGTGGACAAAATCATTATCAAAGCCTGCCTCAACGGTGCGCGTGGACGAGAGCAAAACCCGAACGTTCCTTGGACCCCAGCCGAGGTTGCAGCAGAAGCGAAGCGATGTAGTGATGCCGGGGCTTCCATGGTCCACTTCCATGCTCGCACTGCACAGGGGGCAACAAGCTACGACCCGGCCTGGTATACAGAAGCCGATCGGTTGATACGGGCACAGACTTCGCTCGTCCTGAATCACACTACTGCCCGCATGCAAGACGCTACCATCGAGCAGGTACTGCGCTATCTTCGCGATACCCCTGAGCCAGTAGATATGGTCTCACTCAACACGGGGAATATCGTCTTCAATACGCCATTCGCACAGGGGACACGGCGAACTATTGCCATTCCCAATTCGTACGATGACATCCGACAGACGATTCTCACCTGTCGCGAGCGCGGGATCGTTCCAGAGCCAGCGGTGTTGGATACAGGTTTTCTCACCAATGTGGTGACCTTAGTCCAAGACGGCCTGCTCGCTCCGCCGCGCTACATATTAGTTGAATTCGCCGGTCGCTTTGGCGACGGCTTTCAGATCATGCCTGGCACACCGCGGAGTTATTTCTACATGACAGAGTGTGTCAAAGAGCTGTTCCCGGAGGCGTTCTGGATTGCCCACGGGATTGAAGACAGCGTGTTCACGATTGCCAGTCTTGCCATTGCCACCGGTGCTCACATTCGGATTGGCTTTGAAGATCGAGCAACACTCGTTGATGGTTCATTAGCGAAAAGCAGTGCAGACTTTGTTACGTGGGCAGTCCAAGTGGCCCGCGCACATGGACGTGAACCGGCTACGCCGCAGGAAGCACGGCAACTCATCGGGTTACGTTAGGGAGGAATCATGAAATTTGGTGTCCTTCTCTTTGCTACCGATTATTCTATCCGCCTGGACGACTTTGCCCGCTGAAAGCGAAGCCCAGATGCTCCCGCTCTTGGCTCAGTATGCAACGCTGATTCTAAAGTCTGCCTAACAAGTTGTTGTTATAACAAGGAGGACTGGTAATGACAGAGAACGGACGATTTCCCTACTCTGGTGCAATCGATGCAGATGGTCACATTCTCGAACCACCAGACGTATGGGAAAAGTACATAGATCCACAGTATCGTGATCGCACGATTCGCATTTCTAAAAATCACGACGGTCTTGAAGTCATCCACGTCGGCGGGGCTCCAGCCAAGTATTTCAAACCCGGCCAATTAGCGCAGGTTGGTGCAATGGGAAAACGCGGAGAGGATGTCATACCAAACCCAGAAAAAACCTACATGAACCAAGCGCCGTTCGGCTCGATGTTTCCGAAAGAGCGTTTAGCTCGCCTGGACCAAGAAGGGTTGGATAAAGCGATCATCTACCCCAGCCTGGGGCTCCTGTGGGAAGCAGAGGACGTTGAAGATCTGGAACTGCAAGCCGCGTATGCACGCGCCTACAATCGATGGGTGGTAGATTTCTGTGCTGACTCTAATGGTCGCCTTATTCCTATTGCGCATATCTCATTTGGTGATCCGGCGGAGGCAGCACGCGAACTCGAACGTGCAGTAAAAGCGGGATGTCGAGGGGCGTTCTTCGTTCCATTCACACCGACCTATCAGTCACACGCACATCCTGATTACGATGACTTCTGGGCCAAGGCACAGGAGTACGACGTGCCAGTAGGCATTCATCCCAGCGGCGAGCCACCGGCAAAGCGCGTTCACCAACGGTTTCGTGAGATGAAGTGGGCCACCTGGCACCATAATGTACATGGAGCGCAGGGTCCGTTGCAAGCGTTTACTGCAATGTTTCAGTACGGCTTGTTCGATCGTTTCCCGCGCGTCAAAGTCATCGTCCTCGAATCTGGTGCTGGCTGGGCGGGATATTTATTGAACCGCATGGATGCGGTGTACGACAGCCCGTTAGGCGACACCGTCCGCCTTAAAGAAAAGCCGAGTTACTATTTCTATCGTCAGTGCTGGATCTCCGGCGACCCAGACGAAAAGGCATTTGGTCATGTGGTCGACTTTGTTGGCGCGGACAAGTTCTTCTGGGCTTCAGATTTTCCCCACTTCGATCATCCAGGCAATTACATGGATGAATTGAAAGAACTCGTGGACCCGATGTCAGAGTCCACTCGGCAAAAGGTCATCGGGGAAAACGTCGCGAAGGTGTATCGACTCTAGAATCATCACAAAGAGTGTTCACGTTGCCCCGTAGCAAGTACGGGGCAACGTGAGTCTAGCATCAGCTCATACATTCATATCTTAGCCTAGCCTCCTCATCTCGCCGTTCCATTGGCGACAGAGAGCAGGGTTGCAAGGCCTGCCCCTAAATTCCCAGCTTGTTTTGGTTATCCAGCAAGAATCTGATCGATAATAATCGGTCGATCGACAGAGACAGACGCAGGACTCAGCCCGAATGGGGTAAGCGGTGATTGAACGGCGTTCTTTCCTCACACGAAGAGAGGTGCAAGATAGGCGCACCCGTGCCAGACCAGGGACGGGAATTAGGATCTCTCTAGAGGAGGAACATATGCAGCTGAGTAGTAAT
>VGTJ01000292.1 GCA_016874775.1 Deltaproteobacteria bacterium | reverse complement strand
GACGACGACGAATAAATGCCCTGCTTTTTGACGCCGCTTGGGCAACCGTGCTACACCCCTCCTTACTATTCAGTTAAAAAGATGAAGCAACCTTTCAACACGCTTAAAACAATGGCGGTGGCGTTGCGTGAGTGCTACTTAAGCTTCATCGAAGCCGGATTGAGATCTTTACGTCCCCAGAAGCGAGTCAGTGCGGCCGGTCGGGTTCGAACATCAAAGTCATTCGCTTAGGCAGTCCGCCACACCAACTACCCACTCAGGCCGTGAGTTTCTCATCTTCCATCCAGATCACAATGTCGAGCGCTCGCAACGCCGTCATCGCATGGCCGTTGGCGAGCTGCCTTCCCTGGGCCCACTTCTCTAGTTCACTCAGATTCGTGAGGTAGTCCGAGTGCAGGCGTTCGAGCAGCTGTTGATTTGATGACTTCGTTGCTCCGTAGAACTTCCGCACGCGACGGTCAATCAAAGGCACCAGATGAGGTCTCTTCCGATGAAGAATCTTGGTAACTGCCACGATTGTGAGGTTGCTACTCCGTCCCTCATCACGAAAGCGGACTAGTTGAGCGGCTGCAACCACAAGCCCCCACGTCGAGTCGTTCAACTCCCAAAGCATTCCTGGGGGAACATCTTCAAATTTGTCTCGTCCGTACTCCGACTGCTCAACAACAAGCTTCATGGCTCGGAACAGTTTCTCGTATGGGCCAGGTTCCTCTCGACGCACAAGCATTCTCTCCAGGTACTCACCTTTGATCTGATAACTGAGGAATCCCGGAGACAAGAGGTCCGTTGGCAGGAGGTCCTTTGGATTGAGGTCTAGGTCGTAGGATGGCCACGCATATCGACTACTCAAAGAGCAGTACTCGTCCAGCCAAGATGCCGCAAACGGTGTCAGCTCTGATACCGAACGAATCTGAGGTGTCGAAGTCACGAAGTCATCGTATGAGACCGAGTCGTCCGCCCTTCGGCGCGGACTAACGTCGGCACCATGAGTGGGCACCCAAACCCAGGGCCATGGGCACACATCCGCCGGGACCTGGTTAGAAGAGGTCGGCCACCAGTAGTTGCAGTTGTGGGGTATGTCGGTGCCGCTGCACCGGAGGTCATGCCGCTTCGAAAGGGAGACATACTGGTCTGCGATGCTTCGCCGGCCGCCATCAAGCGTCGCCTCACCAGCACCATGGCTCTCAGGCAATACGACCGAATTGGCGTTTCCGTGTTCTCCCTCGCAGGGCTCCACGCCAAGGTCATCGCGGCGAAAGGCTTCGCTTGGGTTGGATCAACAAATGCATCCGAGAACTCCAGAGACAACTTGATTGAGGCTTCGGTCCGCATCGAGGGAACAAATGCTCAGGCGATTCTTGACTGGGCATCTTCCCAGGCCGTTGATGATCGAGCACTCACCACGGATGACCTCCGCGACCTGGCACGGCTACCGCTTGACCCGCTGAGGTCCGGACCTCGCAAAACTGTCGCAACACCGCCACGACAACTTCCCGCCCGCCTGTCTCGACTGGTCTTCTATGAAGTGGCCACAGCCGGGGTAAAGGAAGAACGGATTGCCGAGCGAAGTCGAGGCAGCGCCAAGGCAGCCGCCAAGGCTTCGGGCTTGCCGAGTTCTCTTGGCTGGCTTTACTGGGATGAACCGACCAAGGCTCGGGCAGGCGATTGGGTCATTCAGATTTCCAATGGCCACGTACGGCGACCCGCCCAAGTTGTGAGGGTCTCTCGGGAACGGCAAGCACGGGTCCTGTGGCTGAGCTACGTAAAGACCACAAAGCGGCCCAAGGTTGCCGAACTTCGAGCGGTCGTCGCAAACCTTGAGCCCGACTTTGCCGAGCTGGCTCTCGGGCGCTCCGACACGGTATTGAAGGTTCTGAAACTGTTCGGGGTCAGGTGAAGTGACCCAGAAAAAGTCGCACGAAACCCCACGACCGGAAATAAATGAATCCCAAAACGAAAAACTTCGCTCCGATATCACAAAACTTGGTTTTGATTCAATGCACGCACTCGGAAGTGACCCAAATTCGGATCACGCAGAAAAAAGTTGGGCAGTAATCGGACTGTCAAACGAGGAAGCAATTTACCTTGGAAAGAAATACGGCCAGGTTGCCGTTTTTTTGATCACTGAATCACAACAGTCGGTGCTTGGATGTTTCAGTGATTGGGAAGTTAGTCGTAGGTTCTGACAAGAATCGTTTGGTTCATCGGTACCTGCGCCAGCGCCGAGAGTAGTGTTGCTGTCGAGCTGGTGATCGCCTCGGTGACTAGAGCTGTAAAAAACCTCAAGGAGTGGCACCCAGAACTGCAGAGACTATATAGCCGCACATTGGGGCTACTTGAGCGCAAAGAGGATTACCAGTTTAAATAGCAAACTTGACACCTAAAATCACTCTCATGAACTCTCAAGCGTTCCAAAAAGATGAGCAAAAACGTCAACGAGCTGAGCTTCAGAAATCACTTCGCCACCAACACTGGACATCGTCGCAAACCCTAATTGAGTTCAAAATTTGGTACACAAAAAGTGAAAAGAAATTAGAAAAAGTCATAAATTACTTTTCTCTAATTCAGTATCTCATCAGGAATAAAGGTAAATCTGGGAAAAGACGGTGGATTATCAGAATTCCGATATTCCTGATGATGATCCCAATGAACTTCGTGTTCGCCCTCGTAGGGCAATTTGGATTCTGGCTACTTGTCTGCATACCAGTAGCTATAGTCAAACTCACGCCCACAACAATCAGATATTTGCTCACTTATAGAAAAGAAGTTGCCAGGTTTGATAAGAGAATTCGGGATGAAAATACTGCGCGTGATAATGCAAAGAAGCAGGAGGAAAATGAAAAGCAGTTGAGACTCGAAAAAGAAAAGGCGCAGGAGGAAGAAAGACTGGCGAGGCAACTGGTCTTCTTCTGGCGCAAGGAATTTGAAAACTCGTCCGATGAATCGCTTCTTGACGTGTGGGCTATGCTCCAGCAGTTCCCGACTGACCACATCTTCTATTTCATGCTCAAAAACAGCCCAGGGCCGGTTCTTCGCTCGATTGTGGACCAGGAGGTGTCAAATCGCTCGATTTCAGTCGAGGCAAGACAGCTCGCTCTGCACCGTCTGGAAAGAAAAACCGCAGATGCGAGCCACTATCGCCATTTGGATCAACTTGCTGATAGGGCACAACGAGATGCCCAGGAAAGACACTCAGAAGTTATGGACGGTCTTATGAATGTCGCAATGCGTCACCTTTAGATGACACAAACCTAAGGGTCTAGATCGCCGGTACAAACAGTTGTCCACATCGAATACTTGACGTGTTCATTACCGCCAACAAAATATAAATCTAGAATTAAGTTTTATTAAGGTGTTGTGGTCCACTTTCCAGACCACCCGCTGTATGTGCGAGACCAAGACACTGGTGCTTCATGAATGTCAAACCGACCAAGTTTTCGAATACGCGGTAAAAACTTTTTGAGGGATGAGCCTTCCAGACTGACAATAACTATTGAGATGCCGGTTGGGACTACGGATTTCTGGAGCGAACCCGGATATGCCACATTGATTGCCTCTTTTAACGAATCCAATATTTTGGCTGGAGCACCAGGAAAGAAAGACTTCGGCCGTTTCGTCGTCTGCAAAGAGCGAAGCCTCCACGTAGCGCGATCGCCTTCCCAAAGTTCGCACACCCATT
Source organism: Deltaproteobacteria bacterium (assembly GCA_016874775.1). Lineage (NCBI taxonomy): Bacteria > Pseudomonadati > Myxococcota > Myxococcia > Deltaproteobacteria bacterium. Next base: position 884 of record VGTJ01000292.1, on the reverse strand, counting down.
CTGGGCTAAAGCCGTTGTCGTTCGGATGAGTAGAACCCATTGCTATAAATGCGGTAACAGAGGACATTTGTAAAGTATGACACAAGGGGAAAATGACTGATGCAGCTTGACGAAACACGAGCGACTAACGCCATCAATTGGTGGAAATACAGCAAAGAATTCGCTGATAAAGAAGACGAGTACGGCACCTTCTTTGCCGCATGGATTGCACTGGTTATTTTGGCTCGAGATTACGAAGCTACCTACTGCTCTCAGTCGGAACAAGGGCGTGGAGATGATCGACCGATTCAATTCTGCTTTGATTATGCGAAGGACATCATCCTCGCAGCTATCCGTCGCCCCGAATTAAAAGTGCATAGAGAACGATTGGCTTGGCGCCACCAAGGTGAAATACTTCGACCAGAGCGCCGAAACCATTGGGATAAGTTAGCCCTAATACGACTGAGCTCTGTTTGGCTTGATGATGCTGCAACCGAAACATGGGAGCTCCGTGGTTTAAGGACCCTCCTCCTTCAAGTTCGAAATGGACTCTTTCATGGTTCCAAGATGTACAACGACTCAACCAACCGCGAGTCAGACGATCGACAACTTTTAGCGGACCTCAACCCGATTTTGCTTGCTATTATTTTCGCGCTCCTTAATCAACCCGGACCCCACACGCGATTATTGCCGAGAGTCGTAAGCTAACGCTTACTACGCTTTCCAAAAAAAGTTTAATACGCGTTCCAAAAAACGGCGTTTCGCGTTCCGAACTGTTACCAACGGCTGGCTAGTTACCACAGAAGAAAGGGATGACTAGTTTCGCACCACCCCCACGGGGGCTTGGCGTATTTGTGCGCCTCAAATGTCACGGTATCTCGTTTGGCTCCGGAATTGGGACAAAT
>VGTJ01000291.1 GCA_016874775.1 Deltaproteobacteria bacterium | reverse complement strand
CCAGACCCTGTATGCCGTGCGGGAGAGTTTGTTTAGTCATTACCTTCGCGCTGAACTACAAAACCCTCATGTCACGGCTTGTTAAGGTCCAAAGCGTAAGTCCTGTTCGATATAAATGAGCTCGCCACCAGGTCCATATTGTTCGGTACGCAGCGGATAGAAATGGTGTTGGTCAACCCAATAGAGAATACGCGGGGCGTAATAGTCCTGCAGCCAGTCAGCCTTGGCTTTTGCTTCCAAGATGAAGCAGGGAACACCGCCAGTTGGCGTATAATGAGCATATTCTTCTCCCATTAGCTTGAGTGATTTTGCCGCGACATCTTTCATGGTGCCTTCACCGGACATGAGCGTAATGGTTTGGCGGGTGGTCGGGAAACGCACGGTTTCAGTCAGCACATCAGTGCCGACAAAACGCCAAGAAAATTCCCACGCATCACGTCCAAGGAAGTCATCAAACGTAATCGGTTGATCAGGGAATCGATCTTGTCGTCGCGGCTGGGGAAAGCGTCGTACGCGCCGAAGTATCGGGGAGTAGCCAAACATATCGGTTTTCGTGGTCGCTTGTTGATCGGTGCGATGATGCACCATGAGCAACTGGTTGCCGAGGTTCTCCGGTGGCGCCGTGTCTTGCGAAAGCCAGCGCGTAAAGACTTCTCCAGGCTTCTTTTGTAGATATCCTTCCAGTCCTTCAGGCTGGTCATGCGTCACAAGCACGATGATCTTACCACTAAAGAGATAACCGGTGTGCATGATCGACCCATAATCTTCGATCTGCACATGGTTCCACCGCGCCATATGCGGAAATTCCATTGAGCGAATACCAATTTCTTCAGCGGTATACGGGGCAGTGAACGGATAGGGTTCGGCAGGAAAGTACGGCAGTGTGGTCGATCGCGGCGTGTCACTGCGAAGATCCAGAGCCTTGCGCTCGTCTTCAGATAACTCTTTGAGATATTTCCAACTACGGCCCTCCGCTTGCAACAGCACTGGCCACAAGAGCGTTACAGCAAATAACAACAAACACCCATACGCACCGGTCATGCCTCTATCTCCTCTTTCGCTAATTCAACCGTAAGAGATCACCACAAACAATATTTCGTGCCTATGTGCAACACCATATACACCACTTCTCCACCTTTTGTTGTTTGCTCGCTCTGTGGTAAGGATATGTCTTCAGCACAACGGTGCACGGCCAACAGAATCAAAAAGGACGAGTTTATGGACTTCAAGTTTAGTGACAAAGAAGAAGCGTTTCGCTTGAAATTTCGCAGTTGGCTGGAAAACAATATCCCGCGTGACTGGCGTGATGGTGGAGAACTGCACGATCCTGATACCAAAGAAGAGTTTGAACGACGCCGGGCATGGCATCGTACCCTCTACAATGGCGGGTGGATGTGTCTGCACTGGCCCAAAGAGTATGGTGGCCGTGGTGCAACGTTGATCGAGCAAGTCATTTATCAACAAGAACTCGACCGCGCCAAGGCGCCGCCTACGGTCAATTTTCAAGGCATCGCGCGTGTGGGACCAACCCTCATGCAATGGGGCACCGCGGAACAGAAGGCACGTCACATTCCTAAGATCCCTCCAGCAGAAGAAATCTGGTGTCAGGGATTATCTGAACCGAATCATGGTTCAGATCTCGCCGCCGTCGAAACCCGCGCGGTCGATAACGGTGATCACTTCATCGTCAACGGATCCAAAGTGTGGACGTCTAACGCGCACCATGCAGACTTCACCACCCTACTCTGCCGCACTGATCCCGACGCACCAAAGCATCGTGGACTCAGTTATCTATTGGTTGATATCAAAAGCCCAGGTATTGAGGTTCGCCCGTTGATCCAAATCACCGGCGAACATGGCTTTAATCAAGTCTTCTTTGAGGATGTGAAAGTGCCGAAGGCAAACCTCGTTGGGCAGATAAACCAAGGTTGGATGGTAGCAATGACCAACATGATGTTCGAGCGCACCATTCACGGTGGCCGCACCGACATGATGGTCGAAGTCAAACAACTCACCGAGCTCGCGCGCAAAGTGGAATATAACGGACACCTCGCTTGGGAGGATGAATACGTGCGCCAGCGTATCGCCCAGTTTGCCTGTGAAGCCGAAGCGCTAAAGTACACCAGTTTTCGTCAACTCACTAAGCAGTTGAAAGGCTTGCCACCGGGACCCGAAGGCTCGATGATGAAACTCGGGACCAGTGAGCTGAATCTTCGTATTCAAGCGTTTGCTATGGAGTTGTTAGGACCATACAGTCAGTTCGAATATCGAGCGCCTGGCGCAGTCGATTCAGGAAAGTGGTCGCACCGCCTGTTAGCCTCTCGCCGGAGCACGATTGCAGCAGGCTCTAATGAGATTCAGCACAACATAATTGGAGAACGAGTGCTAGGATTGCCGAAAGGGTAAGGTACAAGCGTTCAGCGGTCAGCAGTCAGCGTTCAGCAAGAACAAGGAAACGGATTGCCTACGGCCTCTATGTCGTATCAAAAGTCACGGAGATGTTGTCGGTTTCTTGTCTGGCTGAAAGCTGATAGCTGAGCGCTGATTGCTATATGTCCTCATTGCCGTGGCGGCCCAGCCCGCAGCGCCATATCCCACGAGATCCACTTCTCCGGACGAATGATTAACAGCACGCGCGGTTCTGTCTTCATGCGCGCCATACGCGCTTCGACATGGGCAGGGTCGACATATTTTTCGACGATCGTCCGTGTTGGTCCCCAGATATCAGTTTCTTCGATCGTGGCGCGGCCTTCGACAATCACTGTCTTGAAACCAGTAACATCATCAATACATAAAGTGACGCGCGGATCACGTTTGAGGTGGTTGTATTTGAAGCGCGAGCGGGTCGTTGAAATCTGAAAGACCTCGCCCGTCCAGTGAAACCACATCGGATTGAGTTGCGGCGAACCATCTTTGCGAATCGTGCCCAGGACCGCGTTCCTGCGTTCAGCGAGAAACTGCTCAATTTCGTCTTTTTCGAGTGCCATCGTCCAACTCCTTATTTTTATCGTGTCGAAGAATGAGCGGAACGTATCCCGTAACCAAGGCAAACTCAACGACAGAATGAATCCGGTCTCATGCGGGCTCATAAGCTTGTCTGCTGTTTCAAGGAACGGTAACCTACAGTGTGAAGGGACCTGTGTACGATATGTCGCTTGCCGAAATTCTGAAGAGTTTTCCGCCTGAGCAGCAACCAGCGATTGCTCTGTTAGCCGAGACCTTACGCGAAGAGTATAGAGCCAAAACGTCGGACTTCGACGACGTGAAAGCTGTGGTGCGGGATCTTGCTGAAGCGCAAAAGCGAACCGAATCGCGCATAGAAGAGCTAGCTCAAGCGCAACTTGCTCTTGCTGAGGCACAGAAACGGACTGAGCTGCGAGTTGAAGAGTTGGCTCAAGCCCAAAAACGGACGGAAGCCCGGGTCGAAGAGCTCGCTCAGAACCTTGCAACACTCACGTATGCAGTGCAGCGAAATGAGAGCGCTCTAGAGAGGTTCCATAGAACGTTCGAGGCTAAGATTGGTGGCCTTGGCGCGCGGTGGGGCTTACAAACTGAAGAATCGTTCCGCGAAGGCATGAGAGCGATTTTGCAGGAAGTCGGGTTTACCGTCGAGCGATTTTGGGATCTCGACACGACCGGCGAGGTTTTTGGCATTCCCGATCAAGTCGAGTTGGATGCAATCATAAAGAACGGAAAGGTCATTGTAGTCGAAATTAAATCGTCGCTGGACAAAGGAGCAGTCTATCAGTTTGCACGAAAGGCTGAGTTCTATGCTCGGAAGACCGGGCGACATGTTGATCGCAAGTTAATTGTAACTCCGTATGCCGATCCGGGAGCGCAAGACGTAGCGACCAAGCTCGGGGTAGAAGTGTGCACAGATGTGCATAGCTTGCAGCTCTAAATGCTTACCAGCCCTTGATCGTAAGGACTGCCTTCACAGAACCTCTACGTCGCAGGGGATTGGGTTGGCCCCGAAGGTCTGTTAGCTGATGCCAGTTTTGCCAGTGCCAAACGAGCAGTTGACGTGCTTATTCAGCACACGCCAGAGAGAATCGCTGCGTGACTATGCATCAAGCCGCACCTCTCACTGAGCAGCTATTTCGTGAACACGAGCGTTTCTTATGGCGTCTTTGTTATCGCCTCACCGGCTGTGCAGCCGATGCGGATGACATTGTCCAAGAGACTTTCGTCCGTGCGCTGGAACACCCTCCAGCAGGTACCGAAGATCCTTGGCGTCCATGGCTGGTGCGAGTGGCAATGAACTTGGGACGCGATGTGTTGCGTCGCCGCAAACGTCGCTCCTATATAGGGCCGTGGCTCCCCTCTCCTATCGAAACTGGGGATGAGGCTGCACCACCTGCATACGAGGCAGTAGTAGATGGCCAGCTATCAACTGAAGGGCGCTATGATACGGCGGCACAGTTTCCAGCTCCGTAGTTTACCGTAGGGCGGGCACAGCTCACCGAATGTCCTTTAACGGGTTTGCGGAAGGTGGGCCGTGCCCACCCATCCCTGTAAAGGTCTGAATCTTTCATGATTTCGCGGGTTCTGCTGAGATAGGCGCGTGTCGTGGGGAGAAACTCAAGTTCAGGGAGAGAGAAGGGAACACGCGATGATCTTAGGAGCATGCTT
>VGTJ01000290.1 GCA_016874775.1 Deltaproteobacteria bacterium | reverse complement strand
GAGCTGGGAAGCCTATGATGAACACCTGCGTCAACGCACCCTTCGCCACCTCAAACGGACCGCCGCCCGGTTGGGGTTCACGCTCCTCCCCCAGCCCGTCTCGGCCTGAGAGTGTGTTTCTGAGCAGCGAGGAAAAAAACCTCTCTGAGAGGCCCTCGCTCCACTCAGAGTGACAGCTCCACTGAGTCTATCTGCTGTGGTTCAATTGATTTCTACTGCGCCACTTGTTTTACAAACTGCGCTAACTCCTTATTAAACGCCGCGGGACTTTCGAGCTGATAGAAATGACCAATGTCTTTGAGTACACGTAACTGTGCACCGGGGATGTTGTCGGCGAGGAATTTATTGGCCGCAACGGGGGTCGCTTGATCTTCTTCCCCAGCGAAGATCAACGTTGGCTTGCGAATGTTCTTGAGCTGATCGCTGATGTTCCAGTTAAAGACTCCTCCTGGATCAGTGATCGAAGCAAGAAACGTGTGGCGCGGAAAGTTATCTTCGACATTGAAGCTTGCCCGCATGAGTTCGACGAGTTCTGGTCGTTCCCGCTTGGTTTTGGCGGAAAAGGCACCTTCGAGGAGTGCTCCCATCGTTCCTGCTGGATCTTTTTGAAAAGCGACTTTTGCTTCCTCTGGCATGCCCGATGCGAGGTTCGTCCCACTGCTGACGATGACATTGGCTAACACCCGGTTAGGATTGTCGAGGTTGGTCTGCATGGTCAACATGCCGCCAATCGAGTTGCCCACCAGGATGGCTTTGTCGATCTTCAGCTCGTCCATGACCGCGACGACATCAGCAGCCATTTCTTTGATTGCATAGCCCTGTTGCGGTTTGTCTGATCGTCCGTGCCCACGTTCGTCGATCACCACACATTGATGGCTCTGCGCGAATGCGAAGCTTTGAAAATACCAAATGTAGCCATTGGTCGAGAACGGGTGCAGAAAGACAATCGGCGTTCCTTTTCCATAGCTTTCATAATAGATGTTGACCCCAGCACGTTTTGCGTACGGCATACGACACCTCCTTCATTCAACTGACGTGAGATGTTGTTCCTCTATCACACCTTTCGCGGAAAGCAAAAAAAAGACGAGCATTATTGCTTGCGCAAATACAATACCGAGTCCCAGGTCGGGAACGGAGAGGTTAACGAAACGACTGTCCCTCCGGCTATTGTCCCGCCTGAGCGTGTCTCGTCGGCGACGGGGTTAAACCACTCTACGCTGTATGCTCCAGGTGCGGTGGTCAGATCGACACTCACAGAAAAATTCGCCTCGGGCGGCAGGTAGATCAGGTATTCTGACCCTGGCTTAACCAGGCAGTATTGCGTTGAGCACAGATCATTCCGGGGAATCGCATGAGCGAGGTCCATTCTATCGGCATAGCGCTTGGCTCGCCCCAGGGCGACCCGCACGCCTTCGCGCAGTGGGTCAAAAGGCTCCACGACAAATGTATTGTTGACTGGGTCATAGCGCTCCGGTGTGAATCGATCCATGTACATTGGGTAGAGTCCCCGGGTGAAACACTTCCACGGCCAAAAGCGATCTTTGAGGAGATCGCCGGTAATGTGATCGCTATCGGCAATCACGACTTTTCGCCCGTCACTCGCTGGTGGGTTCCGTTCGTAGTCGAACACACCGCCGTCGTCCCCAGCTGCGATGATGTCAGCTGGACTAGCATAGAGCGCGGCCATGGTGCCCGCTCTTCCGGCGGCGAAGTAGGAGATCATGACAGGGTGCTGCTGCGGCTTGGTCGCTTGATAGCTCTTGATGTAGTTTGCCAAGTAGTACTGCCAATCTTTCGCGGACACCGGACATTCATTGCAAATTTCGTAGATCACGTTATCGAGATCGTTGACGGTATCGATAACTTTTCGCAGGTAGGCCTCTTCAATAGTGATCGTCGGATTCGTCAGCGTATAATTATCATTCACATAGTTAATGTTGTTGGCAAAGTTATACATATTCCAGGGCCAGGAAATTGACCCGATGTAGTCAAAAAGCATGACCGTGACATAGATGCCGCGGTTCCGTGCAGCGATGACACGGTTTCGGAGACGGTCAAAGTATTCCTGATTGAATCGGGTGAGGTCGAATTTGGGCAGGCCGTCATTGGCGAGACCCGGCCCTGTGCGAACAAAAGGCATCGGCGTGGTTAAATAGAGATCCGCGTCTCGTACCTTTGTATGTTCTACGACCCACATGCGAATGTGGTTGAGATTCCGCGACTGGAAGTAATCCAGATAACTGGTGTAATCAAAGAGCGTTGCGGTTCCTTCAGTCCAGGCAAAATCTTGCAATTCCCACCCGTCGGCTAAGCCGGCCAGGAAGACGATTTTGCCGGTACCGTCCATCAAATAGCGCGGATTCACTGGGTTGACGGTGAGGGGTCCCATAGCGGATGGTGGCCCTGCCGCTGTGTCAGTCGTGAACATGAAAGCGTTGGAAGTCGAGCGATTCCCGGCTGCATCGCGAGAATGGACGCGGTAGTGGTACGTCGTGTTGGCAGCAAGGCCGGAGAGTTGAGTGGAATGGCCTATCACGTGCACATTGTCGAGCACTGTCACCTGACCATAGGCAGCAGTCGGACCATATTCAATTTGTGTATCTGAGGGCTCATCGGTCAGCCACGTGATCGTAATGCCCGAACTGGTTATCTCTGAGCCGCTCACATTGGAAATGACCGGTGGGGTCGTGTCGGGCGGAGGCGGAGGTGGAGCCGCGACGGCGAAAGTCAAGAGAAAGTCGTCGGGGTTGGTGTTACCAGTGCTATCCTGGCACCGAACGTAAAAGGTGTAACTCTGGCCATTCTGCAGTGCACTTACTGTGACATCGTGTAACACACCGCCAGTGGCACTGAACACATGGGGCAAGGTCGTATAACTCGCCCCTGCCGCGGTCCCGTAGCGACATGTCGCATTTTCATTGGTGCTCAAGGCGAGCGTGGTCTGTATAGTGCCAGTCGCTAACGTGCCAGTAGGTGCACCGTTGGTGCGCAGCGGCGCAGCCGTATCCACTGGTGGAAAGAAGCTGCTGTACAGCGACTGCACTTCCGTGGGTGACAGCGCACGATTGAAAAACTGCACTTCATCCAGGTTGTGCCGACTGCTGCCGCCAGGGAGCTTGCCGAAGAGCAAAGTGCCGCCATGAGGAAACGGACCAGTAAAATTTGCTGCCGTACCTTCAACTCCATTGACGTAAATCTGTACACGGCTGCCGTTATAGGTACCAACAATGTGATTCCACACCGTGGGGTTAATGCTGGCGCGAGCAACACCGCGGTTCCAAGCGCTGACAAAGAAGCGGATTTCCGCACTGTTGGTGTAATACAAGCCGTAGCCGTCCGCCCAATTGCTGGAGGAAGTTTTGCCAGCGACACCTTCGTACGCAACCGGGGCACCTGCTGCTTTCGCTCACAACGCAAATGTCAATTGCGACGGTTCAAACGCGACACTACGGGCAACCGTCGCGCTGGCGCTGGCTGCCAGCGCCATGCCTACTTTACCGGTCGTCCACCCCGTCGCACTAGACGGCGCGCCTCCATAACCATTGCCTGACGCATCCGCTACCGTAGTTCCTGTTCCTTCATCAAACTTCCAGTAGCCACGCAGATGCTGATTGAACACCGGCTCTGCGGCGACCGCGAAGGCCAGGAGGAAGTCGTTCGGGTTGGCGTTGCCGCTACTATCCTGACACCGAACATAGAAGTAGTAGCTCTGGCCGTTCTCCAGTGCACTCACTGTGACACTGTGCAACACTCCGCTGGTGGTAGCAAAGGCGTTGGGCAAGGCCGTGTAACTCGTTCCGGCTGTAGTGCTATAGCGACAGGTGGCGCTTTCATTCGTGCTCAGCGTCAGCGTGGTCTGAGTCGTGCCGGCGGCAAGGGTCCCTGTGGGCGAAGCATTGGACCGGACTGGCGGGGTCGTATCTGCAGGGGGAGGAGAAGCGACTGCAAAAGCTAACAGGAAGTCATCAGGGTTGGCATTGCCAGTACTATCCTGACAGCGCACGTAGAACGTATAATTCTGACCGTTCTGGAGCGCACTGACAGTGACCTGGTGCGATGCGCTACCAGTAGTAGAAAAAACATTGGGCAAGGCTGCGTAACTCGTTCCGGCTGTGGTGCCATAGCGGCACGTGGCGCTTTCATTCGTGCTCAGCGTCAGCGTGGTCTGAGTCGTGCCAGCGACCAGAGTTCCCGTAGGTGAAGCATTGGTACGGACTGGTGGAGCGGTATCCGCAGGCGGTGAGGAGCCGATATAGAGTGACTGGACTTCTGTACTCGACAGCGCAGGATTGAAGAATTGTACTTCATCGATGTTTTGCCGATTGCCGCTGCCCGGCAGTCGGCCCAGCAGCAGTGAACCCCCATGAAAGAGTGGCCCGGCAAAAGGCGCGGCGGTGCCTTCGATGCCATTGACATAGATGCGCACTCGACTTCCGTCATAGGTGCCGACGATATGGTTCCATACCGTGGGGTTTATACTGGTGCGGGCAGTCACTTGGTTCCAGGCTTTGACAAAGAAGCCGATTTCGGAGCTGTTAAGGCATGGGCAAGAATTAAGTTACCGATTAAGAGCGAGGAAGAAGCGTATAGTTCCAATCGCCATGAAACTTACCGGGTTTGATATTGAGCGCTTGAAACTCATCGTCGGAGAC
>VGTJ01000289.1 GCA_016874775.1 Deltaproteobacteria bacterium | reverse complement strand
GTCGCCCGCGTTCATCCAGCTCTTCGACCAGACTTCGATACTTAGACCGAAGCCAGCACACAATGGTCTCGTCTCTCATCCCTGCTCTTGTGCAGAGGCTCTCCACTCCGGTCAATCACTATTGCGGTAAGTTGTTTCCTGCCACCGCCTTAGTAGGATTCGTCGCATAAGTGATACCCCCTGTGAGTGAATGCTTGTGGTGGATTGCACTACACAAAGAGCGTGCCATGAGAAAACAATATGTGAGGTTACGTAAATCTCTCATTTCTCACACGTTCAGTCGGACTACTGCAGAAAATTTCCTAGAAATGCGAAAACCGTAGGACTCACCTTCTCATCTGTAAGAAAAACTCCCCCAACGTGCGGGATTATGCCCGCCTCTTCCTGTAAACTTCAGCGAGCCAATTCTGAAAGATGTTGCTTATCAAAGGGTTACGCTGAGTCGCGCAGGAATTTTGCAGGCACTCCTGGACGTAATCGCATGGCACTGTCAACCAAAACAGAGGGAGCTTCGTCATTTATCTATAAAGTAGCGATAGGAGGAGGTCACCCTATGACTGGACGAAACTTGCGGCACAAGAATCTCTACGGCCTCGCAGCCGTGTTGGCGCTTCTTCTTGTCTCCACCAGTGCCCGCGCAGGCGTCAACAGGTGGACTCCCCTCGGGCTTGGACCCGAGGGTGGGTACACAAACAACATCACTTTTGACCCTCTGCAACCGCAGACCGTCTATGCGTGGACCAACGGCGGTATTTTTCGGAGTACTTCTGCGGGTGCTGAATGGACTCGGATCTCGCGCGGGTTACCACTATTTGCCGTGCTGTCCTTCCTCATTGACCCGAGCCACTCCCAGACTCTCTATGCATGTATCGGCAGTGGCCCTGCTTGTGACACATATAAGAGCACTGACGGTGGGGAAAATTGGAGTCTGTTCCCAATCGTCTTACCTGGTCGAACGTCAGCGGGGCTGACCGCCGTGGACCCCAACAACTCACAGGTACTTTATGTCAACGGCTTTGACCGTCCACGCCTTGAGCCCTTCGATTTCAGAACTGGAAACGTCCTTAAGAGTACTGATGGTGGCGCGAGCTGGCTTCCGCTAGATATTTCCGCCGGTGCGATTGTCGTTGACCCACGCGACTCCAACATCGTTTATCGGTCTGGAGGAGGTGGCGCAATCGGGACCAACAGTGTGTCAAAGAGTGTGAACGGCGGGGCGAGTTGGCAGCCAATCTTTACCGCACGCGTTATCCGCAGTTTCACCCTCGATCCCCACGATGCGAAGGTTTCATATGTTGGCGTCGACCCAGATGACATCCAGTCACCTGGGCTGTGGAAAAGCACGGACGGTGGAGCAACATGGCTCCCGGTATTGAATGGGTTCCCGGTTCTCAGCTTCGCTGTGGACCCGAGCAACGCACAGATACTCTACGCGGTATCCGACTTTGGCTTGTACAAGACTACTGACGGTGGAGGCACGTGGACTCCTCGGCCAGGACAGCAGTTAGGTCACTTTGGCACCTTGCTGTCACATATTGCCATTCAACCCGCGCACACCAACCTTTTGCTGGTCGCCACCACTGACGGGGTCTATAAAAGTATAGATCGCGGAGATACGTGGACGGAAAGCAACAGTGGGCTCGTAGCCACAACGGTCTCCAGTGTTACGACCTCACTCAGCAATCCGCCGATCCTCTATGCGACGACGGCTGGAACTGCTCGCTATGAAGATCTCCTGTTCAAGAAAACGGTAACAGCACAACGATGGCAGTTCGTGAGCGAAGTTATTGACTTCGCTCCATCACTAGCTGTGCCGCGCGGGGGAAATCAGGCTATGCTCGTGGTAGATCCGACGAATCCAGATCTCCTATATGTTGAAGGGCTGAGGAGCACCGACGGGGGAAAGCGATGGGAAACCTTCGGCGGGCGACCGTTCTGGGCGGCTACGGCCATTGTCATGGACCCGACCAATGCACGTGTGCTGTACGCTGCCAATTCTGAACTTCCTGACGGGTACGACGATAGTGCACAGCGTTCGATTCTACGAGTTGCCATTATCAAGACGACCGATGGCGGTCAGACGTGGGCCGTAGTGTACACGGACCAACCAGTGTGTGGTCTGGTCGTGGCGCCCAGCGACCCGCAAATCTTGTACGCTAGTGCACAGGGCCGCTCTGGTTATAATCCAATCAAAAGCCATGATGCCGGACGGACCTGGAACATGGTCGCGCAGGATCAACCGTTAGGTTGTCAGTTAAGTGTTGATCCATTGCACCCTGAGATCGTGTATGTTACCGGAGAAAACTCTGCCAAGAGCACTGATGGCGGTATAACCTGGACCAGGCTAAAGATATCATCTCGCATACCGTTTGTGATTGATCCGCTCAACCCACAGATTATCTACGCAGGGACCTCCGATGGCGTGTTGATGAGCAATGATGGTGGAAACACGTGGGGCACCCTTAATGAAGGTTTAACCTCTCTCTACGTGCAGACTCTGGCTATAGACCCCAGCAATCCACGGGTGCTCTATGCGGGAATCGGAGGGGACGGAGTCTGGCAGTTCGAGCGGCAAGAGCCGATCAGCGTGACGAGTATCAGTCCCCATTCGGGCTCGGCCGGAGGAGGGACGGTAGTCACAGTGAGAGGGGAAAACTTTGTATCTGGTGCCACAGTCGCAATCCGCGGCACTCCCGCAACCAATGTCACGGTGGTGAACGCGACAACACTCACGGCAGTCACGCCGCGTGGCAGTGAAGGCACCGCGAACATAGTCGTCATCAATCCTGGCTGTGCCGGTGAGCCGATTTGCTCTGCTACGTTGACTAATGCCTTTACCTACATCGCACCGCCACCGCCGCCAGTGCAGCTCTCGACCACGACATTAAATTTTGGCACGGTCAGAGCCGGCAAAGGACGTGAACGTAGCTTCACGCTCAAGAATCTTGGGACCACCACACTGACAGTGAATCTCTCGACAACAGCTCCCTTTACGCTCCGCTCTGCGACCACTGTGACCCTGAAGCCAGGCAAGAGCACGAAGGTGAAAGTGCAGTTCGCACCCGCGGCAGCGCAGACGTACACGAGCACGGTAGTGGTGACTGATCCTGCTACAGAGGGAAGTCTCAGCGTCACGGTTAGTGGGGTGGGAGTGGCACGGTAAGGAGGGTGAGGGTTACAACCACCACAGTAGAGCAATAAGCAAGTCTCACAGCAATAAGTGCTAATCGGGCGGTGGATGCGATCCGACAAAAACCCAGAAACGGCGGGCTTCGACTGCGTATTCGTTGTTCATTTGCAGTGTTTCTACTGTTGCCCGTCCATAGGAGGTAATGCCGATCAGACGTGTCCCATCGAGGCCGCCAAATAGGGGACGTTGCGGCTTTAGCGGCATTCTGGTAGGCGGTTCGCATGCCGCGAGGTCCTCGTTTAGATGCCCCCGAGGTGCTGCATCACGTCATGGCCCGTGGACTCGCACGGCAAGTCATTTTTCGGGATGATCAGGATCGCGGGGATTTCGTGCGCCGCTTAGCCACACTCGCCGAGGCTGATGCCTGGCAGGTGTATGCTTGGGCCGTGATGCCCAATCACTTCCATCTGCTAGTGCGTATGGGCAGCCGTCCACTCGCGCGCAGCATGCGTTCGCTGCTGACTGGTTATGCCGGGATGTTTAATCGGCGTCATCATCGCAGTGGGCATCTGTTCCAGAATCGCTACAAATCGATCGTCTGTGAGGAAGAACTCTATTTGTTGGCACTCGTGCGCTATTTGCACCTCAATCCCCTGCGGGCTGGGATCGTGCGTGATCTCGCCGAGTTGGGGCAGTATGCTTACAGTGGCCATGCCGCGCTTGTGGGTACTCAGCACTATCCCTGGCAAGACACTGTGACGATCTTGAAGCACTTTGCCGCAACACCTGCGCGAGCACGGCAGCTCTATTGGGCGTTTGTGGCAGAAGGGGAGCAGCAGGGGCACCGTCCGGAGTTTCAAGGTGGAGGATTGCGGCGAAGTATGGGAGGATGGGCAGCCGTGCAGGAGTTACGCCAGGGACGTGAGGGCTATCGTGCGGATGAGCGCATTCTAGGAAGTTCTACGTTTGTTGAACAGGTTCAGCGAGAGGTGCAGCAGAACAGTGATCTCCGGCCCCTCGGACGGTATCAACAGCTCAGTGCGGAGGAGCTGCTGGCGCACGTGTGCCGAATTTTGAGTATCCCTGTAGAGGGAATGCTAGGGAATGGACGACAGCGAGAGGTAAGTCGGGTGCGAGAGGGGGTCGCATATCTTTGGATCGAGGGGTTGAGTCGCAGTGGGCAGCCATTGGCTCCGCTGTTAGGCGTGAGAGCAGAGTCCGTCTATAAAGCCGCTCGCCGAGGACGAGAAGACGGCCAATATTGGTGGCAGGTATTGGAAACGTACAAAAGCCGCTAAAGCCGCAACGTCCCCAATTCCCTTCCCTATTGGTTGGGAGCAGAATATTGAAAAGAACTTTGGCCAGAAAATTCCTTTTCCCGTGATTGCGGATCGGAACATGGCGGTTGCGGCGCTGTTTGGTTTGATCCATCCAGGGGCAAGCGATACCGCAACCATTCGTGCGGTCTTTTTGATTGATCCGAATGGGAAAGTGCGATTCCTGATTTACTATCCGCTGAGCATGGGCCG
>VGTJ01000288.1 GCA_016874775.1 Deltaproteobacteria bacterium | reverse complement strand
CACCAAGTCCAAACGCGGGCCGAAGAAGCCAGTACCTCACAAACTGAGTGGCAAAAAACAAACGCACGTATCGACTGCGCGGATTCTGGCGATGCGACGGTAGTCAACCGACCTTTACAGGGATGGCCAGATACGCCGCCCGGGCCACTGTTACTCCCATGGCCTGATGGACAGCGAGCCCCTGACGTATCTGCGCCACGCCTTCCTCCGCGTGTCCTTGCCGAGCTAACGCCCAGCCCCGCAGCATCATCGCTTGCGCTAACCAATGGGGAAACCCGTGCGTCGTCGACACCGCGATCGCGGCCTCGGCTCGCTCGCGAGCCAAGGCGGGTTCCTGCAAGAGCTGATGGAGCACCCCTGCCAAGGCCATCGCCGACCCCAACGGAAAAGGCACAGCGAGCGACTGGGCAAACGCGACCGCTTCCAGGCTCTTCGTGCGGGCTTGCTCTACATACCCTTGGTAGCACAGCGCCTGGGCGATATAGGGGCGGCAGTGGACATTCGGATCGGCGACTTCATAACCCTCAGGGAAGAGGAACGTCTGGGAGTTCGACAATTGGGCGTTACAGAGAGCCTCTGCCTGCTGCATATGGGCGACGCAGGCCGCAAACTCGCCGAGGTGAAATAACGAGGTGCCTAACACCAAGTGAGCCTGGAGGAGAAGCGTTGGGCCTTGGCGCCGTTGGGCGACAGAGAGGAGTCGTTCGCCAATGGCACGCATTGTCTGTAACTCCCCCCGTA
Organism: Deltaproteobacteria bacterium; assembly: GCA_016874775.1. Taxonomy (NCBI): domain Bacteria; kingdom Pseudomonadati; phylum Myxococcota; class Myxococcia; species Deltaproteobacteria bacterium. The sequence continues at coordinate 3,927 of VGTJ01000288.1, read as the reverse complement.
CTAAGTGATACCACGCCAGTCCGGTGAGTGCCAAAAAGAGTTGCGGCGTGTCGCTTAGCTGCTGACACAAGGCACGGGCACGAGTGTAGGTTCTGCTCACCTCCGCAGCACCGTATCCCTTAGTCATGTGCAATGGCACGCCCAAGGCAATGAGTAGCGAGAGTTCTTGCTGTGCACGCTCTGGGGTGTCAGGCAGCCGCTGGAGTAATTCCAGCGCCTGGGTAAGGTGGAGAATCGCTTCCTGTGGGGCGCGCCGCCGCAACGCCATCCATGCGGCTGTCTCCAGGTATTGGATCGCCCTTCGGTAGTCGCGTCCCTGGGCAAAATGCACGGCCAACTCTACGGCAATCTCTCTGGCCTGGGTGCCATAACCCTGCTCTTTGCGCAGGCCGACCTGCTGGTGCCACTGGGCACGGCGGGCCGCGGTCAGCCGTGTGTAGACAATCTCCTGGTGCAACGCGTGCCGAAACCGATACTGCGAGGCGACTGTCCCATCCGGCCATTCCCCTATCCCGCTTGCCTGCAGAAACAGTTCACGCTGGACCAAGGCGGCGCAGCACTGCTCAACGGTCTGGCTGTCTGTCGCAAGCACAGTGGCAACCGTCGCCGCCGAGAATTCTATGCCTGACACACTCGCCGCTGCCAAGACTTCCTGCTCTGAACTGCTGAGCCATTTGACCTGCTGTTCGATGAACTGGTGGATACTGGCCGGCGTCTTCTTTGTTGCACGCTGTCGTTGCAGTGCCCACTGTCCGTGACGTTGCACCATCACTCCCGTGGCCAGCAAATCGTTCACCACGTTGACCATAAACAGTGGGTTCCCCTCCGTGCGTTGATACACCACCCGCGCCATCTCGTGGCGAATCGCGGTAATACCACCGGCAAACCGTTGGGTGAGATAGTCCGCTACCGCGTCTTCGCTGAGTAACGTCACCGGGAGTTCCTGACAGAGGTCGTGCAACTGTAACTCGCGCTTGAGATCGACCAACGGATGCGCGCGCTGCAAAACATCGACTGGGCGATAGGTGCCGAGCAGCAGCAGACGGGCGGGTTCTCGTCGTCGGGCCAGAAAATCGAGCAGGCTGAGGGTCGATCGATCACTCCAATGCAGGTCGTCCAGCCACAGCACCAAACCGTGCTCTGCAGTCAAGGCTTCCAATGCGTGCGCGCATTCGCGCATCATGCGCTCTTGTGTGGCCCCGACCGTCTGACGTTGCAACGCGAGCTGTTCGGCAGGGTCAATCAGCCCTGGCAACTGCGCCAGCCACACCGGTGCATGCCGCCGCAAGATAGTGAGCGGCCCATCAGCCACCGGGCCATCAGGAGAGTTCTTGAAAAGAGTATTCCAAGCTCAAGCAATCAAAATCCTCAATATCCGTCTAATCTATTAAGGTTTAGGGAATACTTTGGTCAATGCGCAGATGGTATAATCTTTCCTGTAAATCGCCTCAGCACCAGCCGGACGACACAAACGCTCAAACGCTTCCAACACTGGCAGATAGGCGTCGCCGGTGCCGTATTGGTTGATGCATTGTCCGTGAGCGAAGCTCACGGGTGAGGCTAGAGGCTTGAGGCTAGGGACTTGTGGGGAGGAAACTAGTCTCCAGTCTCCAGCCTCTAGTCTCTGCCGAAAGGCTTCTATAAGCGTGGTCTTGCCGATCCCTGGCTCACCGGTGACGAAGACGAGCTGCCGCTGACCGCTTTGCGCTGTGTCTAACCACTTGTGTAATTGCTGTAACTCGGCCTCGCGACCGACGAGTGGCGAGGCTAGAGACCTGAGGCTTGAGGCTTGTCCGCTTGGTGGTGGAGGGGAAACTAGTCCCAAGTCTCTAGCCCCTAGCCCCAAGGTGGGCAGCGTGGTGGTGGCGATGGGCGTCATCAGCCGATACCCCAGCCGATGCACGGTCTCAATATAGCGCGGGACTTTGGCCTCATCGTTCAACGCCTGGCGCACACGGCTGATGCAAGCTTTGAGCACAGCCTCCGTCACCACAATCCCCGGCCAGACCGCCTCAAGCAGCGCGTCTTTGGTCACCAATTGCTCGGCATGGTCGACCAGACAGCGTAAGACCGCGTAGTCCTTGGGGCGCAGAGCGACACGGCGGTTGCCACGCCAGAGGCACTGATTGTCCAGGTCCAGACGAAGAGACTCAAGAACTCGCAATTTCGGGGTGCGCTGCTCTTTGGCGTTCATACGACAACCACGTAACCGCAACGTTACCAAAAATGACGCTGATGTAACGACTGTGCCTATACCTCTTGTGAGCTGTCAAGGCGCCAGACAGATAGAGATGGAAGTACGATGAAGGGCAGAAGCACAGGCATCGGTCACAACTTAAGAGTCCGGCCTGGTTTCTCAAGCACTGCACAACGTCGCAAGGTTCCTTCTCCCTCAGGGAGAGGGAATTTTTCGCTGCTAAGTGCTCAAGTTGTGACTGGTGGAAGCACAGGGGCCCACGCTGGTTGCCCGTGCGTTCTCCCAGAGATAGCAACCCTATACCGTGCATGGGCACGAATTGCGCTTTTTGCGCCGTGCCTACGGTTACTGTCATTCTGAACGGAGCACCACGGAGTGAAGAATCTCTCAGCGGGAGAGGAGGAGAGATGCTTCGCTATGCTCAGCATGACAAAACCGCACTCTCTGCCCGCGCGGAGTATATCTGCATGCCGCCCACGTGACCGAAACGTGACCGAAACGTTACCCTAACGTGACGACTTTGCCTCCCGCTTTTGTTAATCGGCAAAGACAATACGCACTAAGGAGGATACGTCATGTTCACCCATTTGTTCTGTAACACTCGTTCACACGCCGGCCGCCGCTGTGCTTCTTGGCGCCACACCACTCTCTGGAGCAAGAGCAGAAACTTACGCAGCAAGGTCATTGCGAGCACCGCGAAGCAATCTTTGTGTTCTGCAGAGATTGCTTCGTCACCGGAGCCTGCCCTGAGCCTAAATCAGACCACAGAAGATTCGTACACTTCATCACAAGGTGTCTCGGTTATCCCCCCGGCGATAAATCACCGGGCTACATCACAACGCCCCATAAATGGGGCTGAAGCCGGATTGATCCGGCGTAGTTATGTAGCCCGGCCATTTATGGCCGGGGACCGTGAGTGTGCCAGTGTCGTGTGGTTCGATTTAGTCGAAGGGGCTCCTCGCAATGACAGCTCGCCCTTAACTTTCCGCAGTTGCCCGTCTTGGAAAAGAGCAGCAGCGTTGCTGCTGCTGCCGCCGTTTGTCGTGTTGTTCTCACCAACAGTTATTTTCGCGCAGACTAGCACACTCACCGTCATCGATAACGAGCCGGTCGACATCGCACCAGGCGAGCCCGGCCCCGGCGACAACATGGTTTTCTCGGTGCGCCGGAATGCGACCTATGTGGTAACGCTGTCCTTCACCACTGGCCAGCCGGGAGAGTTCGTCACGCACATATTGAACCGCGACGGAACCCTGGACCTCGTGGGCCGGACGCCCGGCGGCGTGGAGCCGCGCGCGATCGCCATGGCTCGCAACGGCGACTATGTGGTCGTCGCCAACTCCGCCGCCAACCAGATCGCGGTGATGTCGATCGGCGAGGACGGCGTGCTCCGGGAGGTCAGCCGCACCTCGAGCGGGGGCCTGAACCCCTACGACGTAGCCGTGGGGTTCAACGACATCGTGGTGGTGGCCAACCGCGACTCAGACCAGATCAACACCTTCCACATCGACCGCCGGGGGCGGCTCACGCCGCTGGCCCTGGCCTGGTGCAAAGACGCCTCACGCTGCCTGTTGAAAGTGGACCTGCTTTTCTTCCGCTAGCGTGAGCTGGCGGAAGGCCTGTTGGCGTTGGGCCTGGAGCGACGGCCCCAGGTGCTGCTGGCACCACTGCCGGACTTGTGTGGTAGAAACCGTCGCCAGTGCGTCTCGAATCACTTCGGGTGTAGTGGA
>VGTJ01000287.1 GCA_016874775.1 Deltaproteobacteria bacterium | reverse complement strand
ATGGTCAGGTCCGTTGGATAAACTCGCGGCAGTGTATTCATCCCTCAAGCTTACCAATCCCTTTTTCAAAACACTCTCTAAAGAGAAAGGCGCGGTGAGGACACCACCTTGGAGGCTCCATCCGTGGTTTCCACTGCCCCATTCTTTGCGGAGAAATGCTTCGACCAGTAACGGGCGGTTCGCATTGACGGTTTCATGTTCCCAATTGAGTTGTGCACGGGCAACGAGATCTCCAGGCAACACCGCGCCTATTTCAAATGCGAGCTGAGCGACGGCGAGCCGTGTAACGTGGTCAAAGCCAGTTGCTGTCGATCGTCCTCCATAGCGAAGTTTCCCAGGGCCACGGTCTGTCCAGCTTGGAGCTTTGCTGCCGCCAGCGATACGGAAATCGAACAAGCCGCGCACCCAAACTGGGGATTTTTCTTCTACCTCATACTGACCGTGAACGCTTCCTGTGCTGAAAACGAAAACTCCAAGAAAAAAGGAAAAGATGAAGAATAACCGCCGGTGTCTCATAGCGTTTGCGCATGACATCGCAAGAACATCGTCATGTCAACTCTGTACTTGGGTATGCATCTCTCATACGACTCCTTTTTTCATTGCCGTCCTGCCCTTACCTGCGATAGACTCCGCCTCGACATCAGCATATGTACGTGTCAGGAGAGAGAATATGACACCACAAGTTCTCACTGATGGATTACGGTTTCCCGAAGGTCCGGTTTGGGGGCCGGATGGGACACTCTATGTGACGGAAATTGGTGGCGGTCGCATTACCGCGATTGCACCAGATGGGAAGAAACGTACCTTTGCCGAGACTGGCGGTGCTCCGAATGGCGCAGCGCTCGGCCCTGATGGCTATCTCTACGTCACCAATAACGGCGGGAAGAATCCTGGCTATATCCAGCGTATCGATCCACAGGGGAAGGTCGAAACCTTGTATGCCAACTGTGACGGCCAGCCGTTTCAAGGACCGAACGATTTGGTGATGGATGCGCACGGTGGGTTTTACTTCACTGACCCAGGTCCGTTGACGCGTGACGGCACCAAATTTGGTCATCTGTACTACGCGCGCCGCGATGGCAGCTCAGTGAAACGTATGCAGTATCTCTTCCTGTTACCTAATGGCATTGCCTTGAGTCACGATGAGAAGACCCTCATTGTTTTGGAGTCGCTGACCAGCCGCGTGTGGGGCATTCCCATTGAAAGTCCTGGCGTGCTTGGGCAGGTTGACGCTGGCGCACGTTCTGGAGCACCACGCTCCTGGCCAATCTCCGCACTGTTGACCACGGTACCCCAACCCGCAGCGCCGGATGGCATGTGCGTGGATGAAGCGGGAAATATGTTGATTTGTGCGCATAATGGTGGCGTGGTGTCGGTGCATGCGCCTGATGGGAAACCGCTCTCACTGGTTACCGTTGAAGATCGTCGACTTACGAACTGTTGCTTTGGTGGTGAGGATTATCGAACGTTGTACATTACGGAGTCTGGGCTTGGGCGTGTCGCTACAGTGCGCTGGGAGCGGGCTGGGCTTAAACTCCACGATCATTAAGCTTCCTCTGTGCTACATTCCCCAAACTATGGGATTGGTGGCGCTCGTGGCGGGCACAGCCCGCCCTACGTAACCTCGTGGGCTTCAGGTAGGGCGGGCTGTGCTCGCCATCGTCGCATCTATCCAAAGCTCTAGGTAATCCAAACGCAGCTAATAAAGGAGATCTGTATGCAAAAAACTCCATTCACTATCGCGATCCCCGAATCAACCCTTACGGACCTGCGCGAGCGCCTCTCGCGCATACGCTGGCCGAATGATTTTGCCAATGACAATTGGCAGTATGGCGCTAACGCCGCCTACTTGAAAGAACTCGTCGCCTACTGGCGTGACGGCTACGACTGGCGCAAGCACGAAACGGAGATGAACACCTTCGCCAATTATAAGGTCACCATTGAAGATGTGCCTATTCATTTCATTCACGAACCAGGTAAAGGTCCAAAGCCAATCCCGCTTATTCTGACGCATGGGTGGCCGTGGACGTTCTGGGATTTACGCAAAATCATTCGCCCGCTGGCTGACCCTGCGGCGTTTGGTGGCGACCCTGCGGATGCGTTTGATGTCGTTGTGCCATCACTGCCCGGCTACGGCTTTTCTACGCCGCTGACGACACCAGGCATCAACTTCTGGCGCACGGCGGACCTGTGGGTGAAGCTGATGCAAGATGTGCTCGGTTACAAAAAGTTTGCTGCGCAAGGTGGGGATTGGGGAGCAATCGTCACCACGCAACTCGGACATCAATATCCGCAGGCGCTGATCGGCATTCATGTCAATCTTGCTGTGGCGTTAGACTTTATTACCAAGCGCTCACTGCCAGCCGAGAGTGATTACGCCCCTGATGAGAAGAAATGGTATGCGCGTATGCAAGAAGCTGCGCCAACCATCTCAAGTCACCTTGCAGTGCAAACGGCTGATCCACAGACGCTGGCGTATGGCATGCACGATTCACCGGCTGCTTTAGCCGCGTGGATTGTCGAGCGACGACGCAACTGGAGCGACTGTGGTGGCAATGTGGAAAAGCGCTTTTCCAAAGACGACCTGCTTACGACGCTGATGATCTATTGGGTCACAGAGAGTTTTGTGACTTCGGTGCGTTACTACTACGAAGCGCGGCATCGTCCGTGGACCCCGGCGCATAATCGATCGCCGGTGGTCGAAGCCCCGACGGGAGTTGCGATCTTTCCGAAGGAATTGTTACTCCCACCGAGGCGTTGGGCTGAGCAGTATTACAATCTCAAGCACTGGAGCATCATGACCGCAGGTGGTCACTTCGCGCATGCAGAAGAGCCCGAGCAACTCGTGAAAGACGTACGGGCATTTTTCCGGACGCTACGAGCGTAGTGATTTTGAAGATCAGGAGTAGTCGTATTGTTCTGTCCGAGTATCATAAAACCTGGCATTCAGGAGACATATCCGCAGGTACGTCTGCATGCTCCCGAATGCTGGCTTTCCCCAATATAGAGCCTTCCTGTTTGCGAATCCTCGTTTGCATACTGCGAAGTCATTGTCAAAATTTTGACACAGATGAGCGCTCTCGACTCAAGGTTTTCGTATTAAAGCCTGCCTCTTCAGAGCCGATTCAACTTGCGAGACGAATTGGCCAACTTTCTGTGACTTTTTTGAAAAAGAAAGGAGAGGTTATGGTGAAAACCTTGTGCGTCGCAACCGCTTTGAGCCTGTTCTTGTCCCTCTCGACTCAGCCTGCGTTGGCTGTTGAGGAGACCCCCCAGAGAATACCTGGAGGCACCATGGTCTCTGCTGAGAAGGCCAAAGCCCTGTATGATAATGGGACTTCCTTTGTCGATACGCGTGTGGCCTCTGAGTACGCGGAAAAACATATCAAAGGGGCAATCAACGTTCCGTATAAAGAGAAGTTCGCTCGGGTGTCGAAAGTTGACTCAGAGGATTCGTTCAATGTCGGCGGACTACCGTTAGACAAGAACAAGTCGTTAGTATTTTATTGCAACGGCTCACCATGCTGGAAAAGCTACAAGGGAGCAACGGAGGCTATCAAAGCCGGGTACACCCAGGTTCACTGGTTTAGGGACGGCATACCTGCCTGGGAAGATAAGCACTATCCAACGGAATAGTTTTTCCTTCCACCTCTCACTTGCATGCCAATACCACCCACCACCTCTCGGATGCGAGCGTGGCTCTCCGTGGTTGGGTCGATGGGGGCACTGTGTCTCAGTGCTCTGCGGACCACTTCACGGAACACGCTCAGTATTCGTGATCGTCTCTATGCGGTCATGATGCTCGGCATTCTGAGCTTGGCCCTGCTTGGCAGCGTGGCAATTTTTACCGCCCGTCAAGGCGTACGGGCGTTAGATCGTGTGTACCATGACAGCGTAGTGTCGCTTGCCTTACTCCAGGAACTGCACAGTAACTTTAAGGATGTGCGGTTCCGTATGGCAGGCGTGGTGCTTGGACACTTGCCGTTCGTTGGCTCAGCGAATCATCTGAAAGATGTCAAGAAAGAACTCCCCCGATTGTGGGAAGAGTTTCGCACCCAACCCTTGTCCAGCGATCTGAGTGAAGAAGCGCAGGAAGCGCGGGCTCGCTTGGAAGCGGGGATGACCTTGGTCGCTCCGCTGTTAGAGAAGCTTGAGCAGGCGTATGCAGGAGACGAGAAGAATCCCATTGCGTTGCTGTTGGAAGATGAGTGGCCAGCGATACACTCGGAGGTCATCAAGCCGATCGAGAAGCTGATGCCACTGTATCGGCTTATCGTACTACGCACGTATGAGACCCAACGACAGATGAATGGTTGGCTTCTCGTTGGCGTCGTTGTTCTCTTTCTCCTTGCCAGCGGGAGTTTTGGGCTCATTACCTTAGGCATCGTCCGGCAGATTCACCTGAAGTTACTAAGAGCAAACCAGGAAGTCGAAGCGGTCGCACAGCTTGACCTCAGCCGCTCCTTCGATACCGACGAGCACGATGAGATTAGCCAACAGGACTTACGCTTTGGACCTTAACAAGCCGTGACATGAGGGTTTTGTAGTTCAGCGCGAAGGTAATGACTAAACAAACTCTCCCGCACGGCATACAGGGTCTGGCCCAGTTCTTGAGCTTTCACTTTCAAGGATACCCACGCATGATAACAACATGCTAAGTGATTGCGCTGTGCCCGCGCCGCCC
>VGTJ01000286.1 GCA_016874775.1 Deltaproteobacteria bacterium | reverse complement strand
GCGAGAGGCCGGGGGAAAGAAGCTCTTCAATTGTGTCCATTCGGTCATGGTCAGGTCCGTTGGATAAACTCGCGGCAGTGTATTCATCCCTCAAGCTTACCAATCCCTTTTTCAAAACACTCTCTTAGGGCTCGCTCAACTGGGTGGCCTTGTATAGACGCTGCGCGTGTCCCTCGGGCATACAGGCGGCTTATGGTGTCCCGTATGACGTCCATGGCATAGAAGAAAGAAGAATAAAAGTTTGCGCGTACTCTCGGTGAAACTCCGTCTGCAGTGTTTGCTGCTTCCCAGACTGCTGTCGTTGCTTCCATCAAGCCGGCTCGAACAGCACGTAAGGTAGCGTCACAATTTGCGATGAGTTCTTGAATCGGCGCTTGGTCTCACAGTGTTTGCCCAGTGAAGGAGGAGACCTTCGACCTAAGTTCCTCTGTCACCGCCTTCTCACCGCAGGATTAGCAGCACTGATGATTTCCAGAGCTGCCAACGCTACCGGTGGCGGTACTTCAAGTCCGCCAACCTCACGAGGGGCAAATAAGCGAAAGAGGCCAGCCTCACCCACTGCACTTACGACTTCTTTCACTAGTCGAGCTCGTTGTTCACCTTCGAGCAGATGTTTGCGTATAAGGGGTTGGAGGTCGTATGCGGTCGCAATGAGGGGGTGAGTCGACATCTTTGTCTCCCTGAGTGATGGGAAGTACGGCAGCGTGCACCTCGCGCACGCTACAGCCTGTAGAAGCTCAATGAAAGCGGTAGGGTAGGGGAGTGCGCGCAGATGGTGCTTTACGTACCCTCTGCGCGTAGGGCTTATATCTTCGTAAACACAAACTGCTCGCTGACCTTCTCCCGCGCTTCTTTCATGTGCGTGTAGTACTGGAAGAAGCCACCGTTGTAGTTTCCGTCTTGTCGACGATTAAACTCACCTTCGAAGTTGTAGTAACCAGGAGTGCACTCTTGGTTACGGGTGGTCTTGCCACGATGCTTGATCACTTCTTGTACCCACCACTCCTCAGCTTCTGGGGTGACGTCGATGGTCTGGTAGCCATGACTACGGACGTAGTCGATGCACGCCGCAATGTGATCGCCCTGGGTTTGCAGCATGTCGGTTAAGTTGAACTGAAATGAAGCTTGGTAGCCGCCCATGATAAACATGTTCGGGTACCCCTGTGTATGGATCCCGTACAGCGTACGGATACCTTCGTTATACTTATCATTCAGATCAAGGCCATTTTTCCCGACGATCTGGTTGTAGATGCCAGTCTTCTGCACTTCAAAGCCTGTAGCGTAGATCAGCAGATCGACTTCATATTGCTTGCCTTCAAAGACTGGTCCTTTTTCGTTGATTTCGGTAATGCCTTTGCCGTGCGTATCGATCAAATGCACATTGGGTCGGTTGTAGGTCGGCAGGTACTCGTCATGGAAACAGGGACGTTTGCACATAAACATGTACCACGGCTTGAGCGCTTCCGCCGTTGCTGTATCTTTCACGATGTCTTCGATGCGGCGATGAATACGCATCATGTGGTCGATATTGGTGTTTTCCTGGCGGCGAATTTTTTCTTCACGAGTTAGCGATCCAAGTTCGGCCTTTTGTTCATCTGTCAGTTGCGGGCCTCTGATCGCTTGCGCGCGCCGTTCTCCCTGCCATCCTGGTTTCAGTTTTCGCGCCCAGTTGGGATCAGTGGCCCAGTCATCGCGAACGTCAATTGATGAAGGCGTACGCTGGAACACATACAGTTCCTTGGCATTGGCGCCGAGCCCTGGAATGGCCTGGATCGCTGTTGCGCCAGTGCCGATGATGCCGACAACTTTATCTGAGAGCTTGGAAAGATCCTGTCCGGTGTAATCGTAATCCCAACGTGAGGTATGGAACGAGTGCCGCTTAAATGTCTCCATGCCTTTGATCTTCGCTAACTTCGGCTTAGACAGCGTCCCGTTCGCACAAATCACAAATCGTGCCTTCATATTGTCGCCACGATCGGTCTTGAGATGCCACATCTGTTCTTTTTCGTTCCATACTGTTGAAGTGACGGTTGTCTGAAAGACCGCCAGTTTGTACAGATCGTAGCGCTTGGCGATAGCTTGGCAGTGACCATAGATTTCATCGCCAGTGGCGTAGCGCCGCTTCGGCACGTAGTCCATCTCGTCAAGCAGTGGCAGGTAATCATACGATGGGACATCACACGCCACACCAGGATAGCGGTTCCAGTACCACGTGCCGCCGACATCTGCGCCACGTTCGACGATACGGATGCTCTCAACACCGACCTCACGCAGACGCGCAGAGGTGAGCAGTGCAGAAAAGCCGCCACCGATGAACAACACTTCAACGGTATCGTTGATCGGTTCGCGCGGCTTGATTTCGCCGCCATACGGATCGACTTCATATTTTTCTAGCACCCCAGTAAGGTCGGACGTATATTGTCCCGTACCTTCTGGACGATACTTCAAGCGCAGGTCGCGCTCTTCAGCAAACTTCTGCTTGATGCGGTCGTAGTACTCTTGTGGCTGTCTGCCTTGCCGTAGTGGCGTGAACATGCCTATAGGTTGGGCTGCGGATTGTGGAGCCGGGACGCTTTTTGCTTCTTCCATAATCATTCCCTCCTTGCATACGGTAGAGATGTTTAGTGTATGTTGCGAAAGCTTACAACTGGCCAATACGAGAGCTTAAGCACTTGGTGCTTGTACCTAATCTTCTACAACATCTCTACTTTTTCACGATTTTTTGCAAGATTCTCCCGAGGATTATTTTTATTTCCCCGCCTAGCCAAGCGTGACCGAACCGTCTATATGCGGTCGCCATGAACGAACTGCAAGCCCAATTCCACCGTGATGGTGTTGTCTTTGTCCCGAATGCTCTGGATCGCCAGACGCTGAAGTTGGCTGATGAAGCTTTTCAATGGACATACACGCATCCCGGCCCTGGTGCTGGCGCGGTTCTGCAGGGAGTGCCAGGAACAATCTATCAGGATCAAGCCAATCCAGATTGTTTTCCTGCCTATCGTGAATTGCTGCTCAACACATGTATCCCCGATATCGCCACTGGGCTCTTTAGCAGTAATAACCTGTGGTTATTGTATGAACAGATCTGGTTCAAGGATGCCAATTCACGGCGCACCCCCTGGCATCAGGATATGTCGTATTGGCCGCTCGAAGGTGATGATCTCTGTGTGATGTGGGTGCCGTTGACCCCTGTCTCTCAGGATACCACGCTTGAATTCGTCAAAGGTTCGCATCGCGGTCCTCTCTATAATCCCAGCGCATTCAGCGCGCAGGATGAATCGGCCAGTTTGTTTCGCTCAGATGAGTATCCACCGTTGCCAAACATCGAAGCTGCGCGTGATCAGTGGCCGATCGTCTCGTGGGCAATGCAGCCTGGAGATATGGTGATTTTTCATCCGGCGATGCTGCATGGTGGTGCACCGACGTATGCGGGCCAACCCCGGCGGACGCTTTCTTTGCGGTTCTTTGGTGAGCAGGCCTATTGCGCGGCGCGTCCTGGAGGTGGGTTAGCCGATGTCGAAGGGCTCAAGCATCGGGACGGCGGTCGTCATCCGCTGAGGAAGATGGCAAAGGCAGCACCGGGGACGTTGTTTCGACACCCCGACTTCCCGCAACTGCGCCCGCAAAGTGCAACAGCAAATCTGCGCTAAAGAAATATAACTCTTGGTGATGAAAAGGAGAGGGTGAAGAAAGGCGGGCATAGGGATGCCTCTCTTCACCTGCTAGGGGTCATAGCAGAGGGCCATTGGTATCCGAGGCAAGAGCGGTGCCACTTTCAGTGCCTCCATCGGTCAATGGCTCCTGTTTGGTTTTCTTAAGAAAATCGGCAACTTCAACCAGTTGTCCAAGGTGGGCTATCAATGGATGCCCAAAGGGGAACACGTCGAAGTACTGACGCCCGGCACCAATGAGAAGCGCTATCTGGCGGGCGCCTTGGACGTCACCACCGGAAGAATCCCTTTTAGGGGTAGGCTTTTACGCTGAGAAAAGACGAGACGTCCTTCCCGCGAATGCGGGAATCCAGGGAGAATACGCAATCGTTCAGGGTGTTTAGTCCCCCTCCGCGCTTCGAGAGACTCTACTTACCCACCTCCTGTCCTGCTGCCAATCCGATTGAGCGCGCGTTTGGGGATGTCCACGATAACTGTACGCGGAATCACACGCGCAAACGCATCTGGCATCTCGTTGGGGATGTCAAACAACATCTGCGGATTACTGGCCCGTGGCGCTACGCGCTCTCGAAGCTATATTACACGCCCGAGGTGACGGAAGCCGTCGAAGCGCTCCAGACTGCGGAGAACTCACGGGCTGCGCTCTCACAACTGGCCGCCTGAGTGTACAAATGTTACTTGGTCCGATTTAGATTGCCGACAATTAGATCAACTTCTAAGCCGGTGCTCGTACGCCAGAAGGTCAGAGGCAAATACTTTTCTGAATAACTCAGATAGGCGCGGACCTCTTCAAATAGAAGACGTTGTGGTTGCCAAGATCGATTTGCAGTGTTCGGTGACATGCGGATAATCGGGAGGTCTCTCCTGTTTATCTAAATAGAAACTCACTCGATGGCAAGTGCTAGGCGGCGAGGGGAAGCGCATACACCTGACGTTCCACCGGGAAGGACCGGCGTTTTTGCAGCCAAGCAAAGACTAAATTGACTAATTCCTCTATACTCTGACAGCGATGACAGCGGGTAA
>VGTJ01000285.1 GCA_016874775.1 Deltaproteobacteria bacterium | reverse complement strand
GGCTCGCCTTTCCAGAACCTGGCGTCGGCGCACGCAATCAGAGCTTTCGTCTGATGGTTGCGCCTACGCTGTGGGGACGACAGGCGCGATTGAGATTTTCCAATGCGCTGGGCACGCGCCCCCTCGAACTGGACGGTGTTTACGTGGGACTGCAAGCGAGCGCCGCCACGCTGGTTCCGGGTTCGAATCGACAGGTCACTTTCGCGGGACAGACTGGCGTGCGCGTGCCTATCGGGACATGGGTGTGGAGCGATCCGGTTGTCTTGCCTTTCGCGGCGCAACCTAATGAGTCACTATTGGCGGGGCGTCGCCTGGCGGTAAGTTTTCATGTCCCCAGCGAGAGCGGGCCCATGACCTGGCATGCCAAGGCGCTGCAGACCTCCTACTTGAGTTATCCCGGCGCAGGGGCTCATGGTGCAGACGAAGGCGAAACGCAGTTCCCCATCACCACCACGTCTTGGTACTTTCTTGACGCCATCGATATGGAAGCAGCAGAGGATGCTTTCGCAGTCGTGTGTTTCGGCGACTCCATCACCGATGGAACGCTTTCAACCCTAAACGGCGACGACCGCTGGCCCGACGTGCTGGCGCGCCGCCTTCGCGCGCACCACGGCAACCGTATTGCCGTACTCAACGCGGGCATTGGCGGCAATCAGGTCGCGGGACCCGCGGAGTATGACGCCAGCAAACCCTTTCCTGGAGGCCCGTCAGCCGCGCAGCGACTCGAACGCGACGTGCTTGCGCTCTCGGGTGTCGGGGCGGTAATTTGGCTGGAGGGCATCAACGACTTCAGCCGCAACGGTAGCGCGGGCGCGGATAGAGTGAGGTCTGTCATGATCGATAGCATTCGACGCATGCGCACCAAGCTGCCCGCCGCGCGCTTGCTGGGTGCCACTTTGCCTCCCGCTCTTGGCGCCACACTACCGGCCCACGGCTCGGCGGAGCAGGATGACCAACGCCGGCAACTCAACGATTTCATTCGATCCAGCGACCTGTTCGATGCGGTCATCGACTTCGACCATGCGATCGGAGACGCCGAGACCGGCGCCCTGCGCACGCCGTTCGTACACAACACCACCACCGGAGGCGAGGGCGACAAGCTCCATCCCAACCGCTTGGGCTATCTTCAGATGGGAATGGCCATCGATCTGGGTGCGCTGCTGCCGCTTGCGAAGTCCCGTCAGCGATGAGTGACTATTGGGCAGCTCACGCGGAAATGACCGGCCTAGTCACGACGCTCGGGGGTATCTGTCACAAGACGCCCTGAGGCGGTGCGGAAGCGATGCTGAAGAACAATCCTTCCGCAGTTGTCGTGCTCACGCCGAGGGACTTCCGCTGCGTGCAGGACACTGCGTGCAGTGTCTTTGCTGACGGCAAGATCATCGAGGCCGCAAAGGGAGGCAAGCCGATCCATTGGGATTGGGCGACGGACGAGCATGGCGTCCCCACTTTGACGCCGCCGTGGCAACAGTTGAATACCTGGGCGCGCATCGGCGGACTACCTGAGCTTGACGGAACGCCAGTGCCGATCTCACTTGAGCGATCCCCCGTGATCATCATCAAAGGTCGCCCCGCTCAAGAAGGTGCAGGTAGTTGAACTCCGGAGCTTCGACGCCGGCTTGACGGCGAATCTCCACCAGGCGCGGCGACTCGAAGAAGGCTTTGGCCTTGGCGATTGATGCCCGCCGCGAGAAGTGAATGATTCTGTTGGAGTCATTCTCGGCATGGAGAACGTAGTACATCTCCTCTCCTGCTTCCTTGCGAAGGATGGCTGCGTCGTCAAAGATCTTCTTCCAGGCCGGGTAGTCCTTAACAGCATGCACGATGAGTACATAGTCCATTTGAGTTCCAGTAGCGATTGAATTGTCCGGTGAGGTTTCCGGCGTTGCGCTGTGCGAACCCTTGATGCCGCACAGATGTTCCAGGCGTGATCAGAGCTCGGCGTTTAGCACATACGACTTTGCCCAATTGACGCTGCCAGGTGGAGTTTACGTTCCAAGGAGTTGGCATGGATCCGCGGGGAGCGTACTTGAAGTTCGGCAAGTTCTAGACTGCATCCCAGAAGTTTACGAGGACCACGCCTGAACCTCTTCCGTCGCAAACACGTCGAGTGACCCGTGCGAATCGCTACCCAACCGCGATGGCGGCAATCACACAATCACAGCGATAAATCGGACGCCCCTCGCTTTGATTACCCGCGAGACGGCGACCAAATGTGTGCGCGCATTCCCAATCAGACGCCTTTACTTTGCTGTCGAACGGGGAAGAGCTATGAGGAGGTCGGAGCGGTGGCGAAATGCGGGCCTCGTATTGCAGCGATGAACCCCCTTCAGGAGTGGACCGCATAACTTCAGTGCACTCTCTAGGCTATAGCAAGCATCGCTGTTCCGTAAAACGGAAGCGGCGTTGGAGAGCACACATACCGGCCCAAATCCAGTCATCGTAGCGAGCCCGACGAAATGAAAAAGCGCTGACCCTGAGGGTCAGCGCAGACTCGAGTGCATCAATAAATGCATATCATTTATTCAACTTCCGGAATTCGACGACCGTGAATGCCAGCCCAATCAGCAACAAGGCAAATACCAAGGCGCCGGTAATCAATAGATCGAAGACCATTAGGGATTCCTCCCCAGCAAGGCGGCAAGCTTGAAATAGATGCCGAAGCCAAAGATCGAGGGAATCCAGATAGCTGAAAAAATTGCCTGCTCACGATCTTTCAGCACGAACCACAAATAGGCGGACACAAAGAACGAAATCATTACCGCGAGGAGGATGAAGAAATCTGATTTTCGAAACATAGTCGTTTACTCCCTAGTTTTACCGCTCCTGAAGATCCAAGATGCCGTAGCCGATCGCGCTTAGTAGACAGCCAGCTATCGCCACGGAACCGATGACGCGCACACCCGACGAAATTTCTATGGCGAAAATTTCCGGGTCAATGATTCCTAGCGACCCAAGTGCAAGACCGAGGCAGCCAATCACTGTCAGCGTATTTCCGACGAGCACAAGCGTTTTTTGGATGACGCGTTGGTAACCACTCAATTTGAGCCCCAAGACCAATGAAGTGCAGGTTATTCAGATCCTGCGGCGCTCGTGGCAGCCGCACGACGGTTGAATGTAGGCCGTATTGCGAATACTGTGTTTTCAGCGAAACGGCCCGCACCCAGCCCATAAACACCGCTTGGCTACTTGGGCATCACCACGCTGTCGATAACGTGTATCACGCCGTTATCGGTGGCAATATCCACGGCGGTTACGCTAGCGTTGTCCACTTTGACGCCGCCCGTCGTGCTTACCGTCAGTGAGGATCCTTGCACTGTCTTGACCGTACCTGCTTTGACGTCCTTGGCCATGACTTTTCCGGGAACCACGTGGTAGGTGAGCACAGCGGTCAGTTTGGCTTTGTCTTTGAGCAATGCCTGCAGTTGATCGGCAGGAATCTTCCAAAGGCCGCATCGTTGGGGGCGAACACCGTGAAAGGTCCGGGGCCCTTAAGGGTTTCGATAAGTCCGGCAGCGGTGAGCGCCGTAGCGAGGGTCTTGAAACTGCCCGCGGCGACAGCGGTGTCAACAATGTCTGCTGCCTGAGCAGTGGAAGCTATAGAAGCGGTTACTAACAGAGTGGAGAGCAACTTTTTCATGCTGTTTCCTTTGTGAATGATTGGGGTGACCGTTATGGTTGAGCCGACTCGGTTAGCCTGCCCGCCGCCATCAGCGCCGCTGCACTTTTGAGTTGCAATCGAAAGCCATGCGAAACGCTAGTCCCCGTTATTGTACTGGTCAAAATAATTGTTTCAATGCATCGCCCAGTACAGTTACGGGTCATAATATAAATAGCAGGGTCATTAACTGAACGAATGATGGTAGCATTGTTGTATAAACTGTTCTAAAGGAGTTCAGAGTGACGGATAGTCGCCAAGAAGACGTAGCGGCACCGGCCTATCGAAGTGGCGCTGTGGCGCGCCTCACGGGAATTCCAGTGGAGACGCTGCGCGTATGGGAGCGGCGCTATAAGGTCGTGGGGCCCAGGCAGAGCGCAGCCGGGCAGCGTCAGTACGCGCCTGAGGACGTGACCCGCTTGTCGGTCATTAAGCGCTTGGTCGACGCGGGATACGCAATAGGATCCATCGCAGCACTCGACATAGACAAGTTGCAAACCATGTTGCAACAAGCTTCCCGTGCGCCTTTAGCGCTCCACCCACTCACTACGCCCGTCGAAGACGCCATGCAGCCAGTGCGAGTGGCAGTCGTAGGCGAGGCGCTTGCACTGCGCGTAAAGCGGCACTCAGAGCCAGTCCTGCATGTCGTGGCAGTGAGCAAAGGTGTGGCTCGCGCGCCCAATGACCTACGCGGCGTAAGGGCCGATGCACTGTTGGTTGAAGCGCCCTCCATACAGCGCGAAACACCGCAGGCGGTTCGCGCCCTGGCGCGGCTGGTGAGTGCACAGCGTGTCGTGGTGGAATACGGCTATGCCTCGCGGCAGCATGAGCGGGATCTGAGGTCGCTCGGTTGCCACCTTGTGCGCGCGCCGATGAATATGGATGAGCTTGCTATCCTTTGCGGCGCACTGCATCCCAGCGTCGAGCCAGGCGGAACCATCGTGGTGAAACCCAATCTTGCCGTACCGCCCCGCCGATTTGACAACAAGGCACTTGCAGAAATAGCGACTACCTCTGTCGCACTGCATTGTGAATGCCCGCATCACGTCGCAGATCTGCTGGTGCGACTGGGTAACTTTGAAACTTACAGCGCCGAGTGCGAAA
>VGTJ01000284.1 GCA_016874775.1 Deltaproteobacteria bacterium | reverse complement strand
CGCCGAAGCGATAGAGCGCTTTTGCAGGCGGATATCGTGTTTGCACGTGAGGGTCCTTGGTGGAACCCAGATCGTTGGTCCGGAATCTAGTGCTTGGAGGGGATTGCTCATGGTTCCCCAGGCCTTGGGGATCGCGAGAGTGCGCGACTTGCGTTAGCCCCTGACCTCAGACTACCGCGACCGTCGCTCTCCGAGGGCCATGCGATTGCAGCCCCAACGATGAACAGGACCACTGGTTTGTAAAAGCCTGCAAACGCTGACTCGAGTAGCGCGCAAGCGATGAGATACGCGGGAAACATGCGGTGACCTCCGCCCTCACGATGGCACAGACGCAGGACTGGGATCAGCACGAGCAGACTCGTCAGGGCAGCGCCAATCGGAATCCCAAACTTGACGAGAAGTGCCCCGGTCGCAAGGTGGACTGAAGTTTTCACCGCTTCGCCATCTACCCCGTCTTTTGTTAGACCATAGCGGCGAAAGCCGCGACCTAGTCCAACACCAAGCGCGCATTCGGCTCCAGACATCTCTTGAACCATGTCGCCGATCTCCCAGTCGCGACCCGAAAGCTCCAAGACTCCGATGTCACGTTGCCGCAAGACAAATGTTACGGCAAGTACTCCCGACACTATCACTACAAAGGCGAGGGCACACCAGAGTGATCGAGGTAACTGGGGTCTGCGCTTAAGCCAATCAAAGCGGGCTTGTAGCAACAACAATGCAGCACCGTTCACTAGTAGCGTCCGTGTTTGTGAGGCGACGCCCGTGAGGATCTCTGCTGCGACGATCGCAACGCCTAACAGTGCGCCACGAGAAGACATAAAGATGGCCGGTGAAGTGCATAAGGCCATACTCAGGGCAAAATAGACCGATGGACTGCCATATCTGGGGCCAAATAGCGAGAAGTACGCGTCACCCCACGCAGATGGCAGCGCTCCAATACGCATTAGCGCAACCTGACTGATGGCGGAGACTAGCGCGAGCACGCCCCAGGCTCGAATGGTGCGGATCAGCCGATGTGGAGCAGCCGCTGCGGCGCAACCCCCGGCGGCAAAGGAGCCTAGTTGCATGATGTCTTCGAGCATTACTCGAGTACTAGGGACGCTGTTGCTGCGATACTGCACGTACTCCATCGCGAGCGCAATGAGCGATCCATAAGCCGCAATGCAAATCACAATGAGGTTAGTGCGCGCTCGTATTCCCCCTGCAGTCAGCAGAAGGGGAGTCGCAAGCACGCAGGCTGAGCCGAAGATCGTGCTGCCGTAGTAGGGTAAGACCTGCAGCGTTACTTGGCTTGGCAGCAAGTAGCCGATCGCGCCTAGAGATAGAATCCCGTACCCCACAATCAGCGCGGCGTTGAAGTTCACCGCTCGCTGCTGGAACTTGAGTCCGAGTTGAGGGATCTCGCCACAGAGTCGGCCAATCAGGGATCTCATGACTGGGCCAGGGTCAGTCCCAGTGCAGTCGCCACTTCCAAGCGGCCGACGGCTTCACAGCCAGTACGCCAGCAAATCCAGCATCCAATATGGGTGGGAGCTGCGCAATCAGTGGTGTCGACCTTGGGCCTCAATCCACCGATCCTGTCTGGAGAGCACCGCTCCGCAAGATGACGTCCCTACCCGCCATGCGCATCAGTGCCCTTCGCGCAAAGGGCAGCGACCTCGCGCGAAGGCGAACACTGTGCCGTTGAAGGGTGGCTTGGGTTTCCTGTGAGTACGCTCCGCGTCTAACACCTCGTAGCCACACTGGCGCAGTGAGGCAATCACTTCGCCTGAGGAGTCGCCGAACTTGGAGAGCAGAGTATCGCTGCACTCGGCGACACAAGTTGGGTTGTACTGCTCTAGTACTGTACGGCCGCCCTTTAGCACCTTTGCTTCGGCTCCCTCAACATCCATCACGACTAGTGCCGGAACCTGACTCCCCAAGAGAGCGGCAAGGGTCATCGCAGGCACCTGTATGGCGTGCTGCTGCTCGCCCTGCGCGTAGCGCGGGACGATCCCCCCGATGGAGGAGTACTCAGGACGATCGTGAATTATGGAGAGTTCAACTTGCCCAGCGTGATCTGACACACACGCTTCGATGACTGTGACTCGATTCGCCACATTATTGCGCTGTAGATTTTCGTACAGAAGCGGCAGCACCTCGGGGTTTGGCTCCACCGCTAAAACCCGCCGGTCGGGAAATGTGCGGGCGAGGTGAACGGCGAGAAGCCCAATGTTCGCGCCGATGTTGACGATTACTCCCGGCTTGAGTTCGAACCGGTTGATCAGCCTTATCAACTTAGGCTCATACGTGCCTGCGAATGCAATCTGTGCGAGCGCTGATCGAGCATTCACCGCAAACACGCCCGCTGGCAAGGTGGTGCGGACTAGGAAGCGACCCCCAATCACATAATTGTGGAAGTTGATCCGCTGGTGGTAGGCGCGCCAGCAGCGGAGCGCAAGTCGAAGAGGATTGAAGCACGGTCTCATGACCACTCACAGGCTCCGATGACGAGCACTGACCGCTATCAGGGTCGTTGCTCTGCCCAGAGGCGGAGGGTAACAGAGTAGGCAGCTTTGGGTAAGGGTCGCGCGATCGAGCCCAGCGTAGGACCCGGTCCGTATTGCTACCCGCGGTGGAACAAAGTGGCAACTGGAAGCCGCCTCAAAACTCGTCGGAGGGTCTCTCGAACGAAATGGAGGGTCAATCCAGCGGTAGCAATGCTGCCTACGAGGGTTACCGTCAACAGGATTGCGGTTTCAGCGCGCCCGGTGGGAACGAGGAGTGCGCTCGTCAACTTACACATCCCACAAACGACAACTGCACCCAGCGTCGGGGGTAAGACATCACGAACGAGCCACGATCTAGGACTCAAGGTTGGAACCGTCGACAAGGATAGCCACACGCCTACTGTCGCAAAACCAATCGTTGTACCCAACCAGCCGGTCGCACCTCCTACCAACCCGAACTTTGGGACGAGCAGGATCATCATCGGGACCACGATGACAACTGCCAGAAGACTCACACCATTCCATGTGCGGGTGTCACCGATTGCGAGTCGTAGGTAGTAGCATGGAATACACAACATATGCAACATGGCTGCTGTAGCTAGGACCCTCAGGGTAGGTATAAGAGACGCCGCCAGTTCGGGATCTCCAGTCCACAGGTAAACCACTTCAGACGGAAACACAAAGAGTGTGATGGCGGTACCGCTACTGATAGCGCTGACTAGTTGGGATGCCCGATGAAAGGCGTCGACAGTGGCGTTGGGCAATCCAGTCGCGTGAAGCGCGGAAAATCTTGGATAGTAGGCCTGCATGACTGGAGCAACAGCCACTCTAACTATTGAGGCAGCTGTCGCAGCAACCACGTAACGCCCGTAGTCTTGGAGCTCAAGAAAGTGAGACAACAGAACCCTATCGGCTTGGCCGAGAATCAGAGTTAGGTAACCCCCGATTGCGGTGCCAGCTGCGAAACGCCATAACGTAGCGAGCCTTAGCAGACCGACCCGGATGCTCGCCACACCCCGGGGCATGATCCGGTAGGCCACGTGGGTGACTACTAACAGCGAAACCGTACTCGCAATCGCCTGCCACGCAAAGAACGCCCCTAACGTTGGTGACCACCAAGCCAGTACGCCGACAGCGCCTAAGCCTCGAACTGTTGCAGTAAGACTGTTGAGTGAGTTTGATAGTACTTGGCGCTGAAACCCATCAAGGCAGCCTAGATAAAGTCCTTCGACAAACCGCAGCCCCACCGACAAGGCCATCACTCGGATGGCTTGAGCCACGTCCTGAGGTGGAATGGACTGCGGCCTCAGCCATCGCTCCGAAACCCAGGTAGCGGACAGTGCCACCATGATCGTGAAGACGAGGGCCATGGTGTAGGTTGCCAACTCGACCACTCGCAGTAATGATCGAAGCTCACGATCGGTTTGAGTTCCTGCCGCAAATCGAGCCATCTCACGGCTCATCATGGGTCGTAGGCCCAGGTCAAGCGCCGTCATACAAGCTTGTATCGATGCGGCAAGGCCCACGACTCCGAAAGCTTCATCCCCCAAGTACTGCAGGTACCACGGAATGAACGCAACTGACATGAGCGCCTGCCACACGGCACCCATCGCATTGGCAGTGAGGTTCCGCTTTAACACAGATCAGTTACCGGTGAAGCCGAGCAATCTTGCCAACTTGATCAACAGCAGGGACGACCGTTCGGCCGCTGCAACGGAAGTTTACCGGGCATCACTCGTCCGCAGGTGCCGTGGTGAACCGCGATGTAAAGCCGTTTGCACTGTTAGCGGGCAGGGGCGAGCACCGCTGTCCGCACACGGGTGCGGTCTATCGCCTCCACGGCGATACTCTCGCCGTTCATGCCTGACTCCATCCTGCTCACCGGCGGCGCCGGCTTCATCGGCAGCCACATTGCGGTCGAGGTGGCCCGCGCCGGTCACCGTCCTGTGGTGCTGGACAACCTCTGCAACAGCAAGTCCAGTGTGATCGAGCGGCTTCGGCAGATCATCGGCCGCGCCGTCGATTTCGTGCAGGGCGACATCCGTGATGGCGCAGTCGTCCGCAAGGTAATCCGCGACTTTGGCATCAGCCGCGTGATCCATCTCGCAGGTCTCAAGGCGGTGGGGGAGTCGGTGAGCATGCCGCTTGCCTACTACGACAACAATGTCGTCGGCACGCTACGCCTACTTGAAGCGATGAACGACTGCGGCGTGCGGTCGATCGTGTTCAGCAGCTCCTGCACGGTCTACGGCGATCCGCAGCGGCTACCGCTCACCGAA
>VGTJ01000283.1 GCA_016874775.1 Deltaproteobacteria bacterium | reverse complement strand
AAGGTCAGGATGAGGGGATCGAAAAGCCAGCAGCCTTATATTTCATCCCCTCACCCTAGCCCTCTCCCTGAGGGAGAGGGAATCAGAAAGCTACTAACTTAACGCCATTGCCCTGCCAGGGAGAGGGAGCTTCGGGCCTACTGAAAACTGCGCTAAGACCAGTGACCCGTGCGGATATACCGAACCGCCGCCAATGCCGCTGTTGCTCCATCTCCAGCCGCTGAAATCAATTGCCGCGAGGAATCAGCACGCACATCTCCGGCAGCAACAATTCCTGGCACGATCGTACGCATACAAATGTCGGTCACAACGTGTCCACTTTCGTTCAGGGGAACGATACCTTTGAGAAAGTCAGTATTAGGTGTGAGGCCAGCAAAAATGAATGCGCCAGTCACATCGAGCTGTGATTGCTGCCCAGTCTTTACGTCTTCAAGCTGTACACGTTGAACGCCCTGTTCCCCTTCAATCGCACGCGTAACGGTGTTCCAGCGAAACTGGACCTTGTCATTGGCGCGAGCACGCTCTTGTAGCATTGAGCAGGCGCGTAATTGATCGCGACGGTGAATGATCGTTACTTGTGACGCGTAGTGTGTGAGATGAATCCCTTCGTCTAATGCAGCATCTCCACCGCCAATCACGGCAACGGGCTCGTTCATGTAAAACGATCCATCACAGGAAGCGCAGTGCGACACGCCTTTGCCCACAAACTCTTCCTCGCCAGGAATGCCGAGCTTGGTGAAGCTCGAACCACAGGCGATAACCAATGCCTTGGCGCGTAATTCACCATCGTCGGTTTGCACAATCTTCGTATTGCCATCGAGATGAAGGCTGTGTACTTCAGCCAGTTTCATCTCGACTCCCCAATTGGTTGCTTGCTGCTGCAGCGTTGGGCCGAGCGAATAGCCAGCTACACCATCAGGAAAGCCGGGATAGTTCTCGATATGTTCACAGTTCAGTACTTGTCCACCAGCAGAGAAGCGTTCGACCACGATCGCCGAACAGCGGTCTCGTGCAGCGTACATTCCAGCGGTGAATCCAGCGGCCCCGCCGCCAATGATGACGATGTCGTATTCGTTTGCCATGTAAGTCTCCCCTCGGAGAAAGTAGTGGAATAATAGCTGAGATGAAGCAGGAAGTAAGGAGACAGGAGATAGAAGGTAGGAGACAAAAGCAAAACTGCTCTCTTTCTGCTGCTCTTGCTCTTGTCCCCTGTACTCCACCTCCTATCTCCTATCTCCTTACCCGGAACGGGATTCCGCCGTTAGCAGAATTGCGCTACAAAATTAGCGCTGATGATACTCAAACGTTTGCTCATCATTATTCCCGTGGTGTTGATTGCGTTCTTGTTGCAATCCTATCTCTGGGTGCCAACCTACGAGAAACAGACCACTGGCAATCCCCATCGGTCGCGTACCTATATCGAAGGCTCAATTGGTGATGCCAAGATTCTCAACCCGATCTTAAGTGCCGATGGTGCCAGCTCTGCCATTACGAGCTATGTGTTTGAGGGCTTGCTTGATCTCGATGAGAATCTCAACCTGCGCGGGCGGCTCGCTACCGATTGGCAAATCAGTGAAAATGCCTATCTGCTTGTGAACCCCGCCAAGCAGTTTCCAGACGGAACTGCCGTGACCGGTGCTGAATTGCTCCAGCGCATTACCCAGGCGCTGAGCAATGGCACTTTGTCGGAGCTGCAAGGAGTTATGCAGTCAACCAAACTCCTCCCGCCACAACAACGAACTGAAACGATCACTCTCGCCGAACCAGATGCACAGGGAAAAGCAAAACCGCTGAAGATCGAAGCGACAATTAACGTTCCAGAGCGCATTGCCTTCTCCTTAAATAAAGTTGATCAAGATTTCTTCACGCGACTCAAACCTATTGTTGGTGACATGTACACCGAGGGCTTTCCTCACGCACAACACATTTCTCTGTCGGATCAATGCAAACTTGAACAACTGCGTCCACAGTTCCCGGAGTTACTCCCAGTTGTCGAGCATAATCCTGAGCTACTGTTTCACCTGCGACGTGGGGTGAAATTTCACGATGGCGTAGAGTTTGCCGCTAAGGATGTCAAATTCACCTATGAAGCGCTGATGAATCCGAAAAATCTCTCGCCACGCACGTCTGATTACGAGCCGATCAAAGATGTCGAGATCCTTGATCCGTACACTGTTCGGGTTGTCTATAAACGGTTGTACTCGCCTGCCATCACCGGTTGGACTATGGGAATTCTGCCTGCGCATTTGTTAAACGACGCAGCTTTGCAAAAGGAAGCCGAGGCACGTGGTCTCTCAGAAACCGCGCGGGCCGCATTTGGCATGCGCGATAGTCAATTCAATCGCCGCCCGATCGGGGTTGGGCCGTTTCGTTTCGTAGAATGGCAGGGGGATGAGTTTATTCATCTCACTCGCTTTGATGAGTATTGGGAGGGAGCGGCTGAATATCAAGATTATTACTATCGCGTCATCCCGGACATTCTCACTCAAGAGGTCGAATTTCGTACCGGCGCGATCGATTATTACGGCGTCCTGCCGCATCAGGTCGCTCGCTACAAGAAGGACGACCGCTATCAAGCCTTCTCCAGTCTTGCCAATGCCTACACCTATATTGGCTATAACTTGCGCAAGCCAATGTTTGCCGACAAACGCGTGCGGCGGGCTTTGGGAATGGCCATCAACGTTGGAGAGATTACACAATATCTCTTGTATGGAGAAGGAGAACAAATCACTGGTCCGTTTCCGAAAGAGTCGGAATGGTACGACCCGTCAGTCCCTGCGTTACCGCATGATCCAGATGGTGCACTGAAGCTGCTCGAAGAAGTCGGATGGAAGAAGAATGCTGACGGCTGGCTAGAAAAAGACGGAACGGTCTTTGAGTTCAACCTCATTACCAACAACGGTAATCCGCAACGCAAGAGCATTATGACCATTGCCCAGAATGCCTGGAAGAAGATTGGCATTAAATGCAATATCCAGGCGTTCGAGTGGGCAGTCTTTCTTGAAGACTTTGTTGATAAAGGAGCGTTTGATGCGTTGGTGCTGGGATGGACGACGTCTCCACTTGATGCCGATCTCTATCAGATCTTTCACTCGAGCCAGGCCAATCCCAAGCAATTGAACTTTGTCGGCTATAAAAACCCGGAAGCTGATGATCTCATTGTCAGGATTCGTCAAGAGTACGACCGCAACCGACAGCGTGAGCTCGCACATCACCTCCACCGACTCATCGCCGATGACCAGCCGTATACGTTCCTGTATGCTCCACGCAGCACGAGAGTACTGGATAAGAAAATTGTCATTGTTGAACACGAGCCTGATGGTAAAGAACGCTATGTGAAGATTTACCCGACCAAAGGGGGAAACATCCAGTTCTATTTCAATAAATGGCGAAAATTGGAGTTTACACCAAATTTCTAGGAAAGTAGTCAGTAGTCAGCATTCAGTAGTCAGTAGAAAAAAAGATAGGCTGTAGGATCTAGGGTTTTCCGTCCTCCCCCAGCCCCTAACCCCCAGCCCCTAACCCCCAATAATTATGTGGTCCTACATCACTCGTAACATTCTGCAACGCTTAGTCCTGGTCGTGTTTGTGTCGATCCTGGCACATTCAGTGATCCATCTAGCTCCAGGGAAACCAAGCGAGGTCGATCCTTCCAATCCACGTCTGAAGCCAGAAGATATTGCACGCATCCGTGCGGCATTTCACCTCGATGAGCCGTTGTATGTCCAATATGCCTATTGGGTGCGGGATCTCGCAACTGGTGAACTCAAGTCGTTCAAAGACAGCCAACCGGTGTTGCCGAAAATCTGGCAACGGTTTTTGAACTCGTTGCCATTGTTTATCTGCGAGACACTGATTATCTGGGGGTTGTCGTTTCCAACCGGGATATACGCTGCGCTCAGGCGCGGATCATTCTATGACCGTAGCAGTACGTTTGTGGCGTACGCGTTAATCTCGATTCCTGGTTTCTTTCTTTCCTACCTCGCGATCTTGTGGGTGGTGGATACGTTCAATGTTCCAGTGATCGGTATGCGAACCTTTGGTATGGAAAACGCCCAGCCTATCTATCGCTGGATGGATCAAGTGTGGCATTTGGTGATTCCTTCATTGATGGGTGCGCTCGGCGGTATCGCCGTTTTGTCACGTTACGTGAAGTCACAAATGCTCGAAGTAATTGGCCAAGACTACGTCCGCACGGCACGTGCTAAAGGTCTTTCGGAAGATGTCGTTATCTACCGTCACGCCTTGCGCAATGCGCTATTACCGTTTGTGACGATGTTCGGTTTTCTTCTGCCTGGCTTGATAGGTGGCGCGGTGATTTTCGAGCAAATTTTTGCCTGGCCGGGGTTAGGTCGGCTGGGGTACGAAGCGATCCTTGCGCGTGATTTTCCGGTCATTCTTACGCTCAATTTTATCGCTGCAGTGCTGACGTTAGCCGGTACGCTCGTCTCTGACATTCTGTATGCGGTGGTTGATCCACGGATACGGCTCCAATGAAAGCAGTAGGCAGTAGTCAGCATTCAGTAGAAAAAGAAAATGTTCTAAACACTGGTATGCAATCAAATTAATTTTGAGGAATAAATATTCGTCATGCCCGCGCAGGCGGGCATCTAGGAAAATTTAGCACGGACTTAGAGTTTAGCCTCCTGGATTCCCGTTTTCGCGGGAATGACGTTCCCCTGACTATCTACAAACTCTCACAGGACTTACGCTTGAGGACCACAAGTATCATTTTAGGGATATGATTACCAAGAAGCAGTACGTCGAATATTTGGTGAGCACGCCGAAGAATTGCACCTGTACGTATCTGGCCGAGCATTTGGAAGA
>VGTJ01000282.1 GCA_016874775.1 Deltaproteobacteria bacterium | reverse complement strand
GCGCTTGGAGGTGGTGCGCCGTTCGGCAGACGCCAAAGGCTTTACCGTGTTGCCCCGCCGCTGGGTGGTGGAGCGGTCCTTCGGTTGGCTGGGGCGCTAGCGGCGCTTGTGTCGGGACTTCGAACATACCACCGTTTCCAGTGACGCTATGGTGTACTTGGCCAGTATCCGGCGCACGCTGCGGATGGTGACGACGGAAAATACGAATTAAAAAACACTTTCTTAGGCGATCGTCCCCATGTTGGTGCCCGCTCTGCTCGTTGCATCACGGGCATGCACATAGCCACCATCGATCCCCACGGTCAGCGGTCCCTCTGGACGTGGCATGTTTGCCCAGTCGCGTGGACAGCCGTCGATAAACGCCCCTTGTTCATCGCCTAACTCTGCGTCACTCCGCTCCGCAATCTGTGCCACCTGACGTGCCAGCGTCATCGGATGGAGAGCTTGGTCTAGTGGCAACACATCCGTCAGCACACGTGCCGCCATGCCGTACGAGATCAACGCTGCCCACTTCGCCTCCAAGTAGCAGAGTTCCGGGGCCGTGCGTTCCGTGAGCAGGGCCGCCAGGGGACTGACACTCCTTCGGCCTCGGCCTTCACACGGACATTGATAGAAGCGAACACTCTCCAAGGACAGTTTGCCAAAGAGCGTGCGGAAGGTGATGTGATGGCGGCCTTTTCTGGTGCGGACGCGGTGACAACTGGGAGACTGTTGCTCCCGAGCAGTATACTCCTTCACCTGCTGAGCGACGACGACTTCTTGGAGTTTGTGCAACACCGTCTTTGCTTCCGCCAAAGTCAAACCTACGGTTTCCGCGTGCAGTTCGGTCCGTTCGAGCTCCGCGACCTCGTGCGTCGTGCTCTTCTCACCACCCTCGGTTTCAATGGTCACGTGAATCTTCATCTTCAGAGGCATAGTGCGTCCCTCCAACCAGGATCATCCGTGGCATACCACCGTAACCGTTGGTTGACGAGCCGACGCGGAAACCGCTCAGCCGTGAGCCAGTAGAGCAACTGGCTGAGTTCTTCGTATTCTTCTTCCTCCAAGATCCTCCGTTGCTGCGCGAGCTCGTGCAACATTTCCGTCGTTCGATGAATCGTGTATCCGGGGCGGAAGTGATCGTGGAGCGCGAGAAAGCCCCAGGGACCGCCACAGTCTTCGGGCGGACAGGCACGGGCACCGCCGACACAGACTGGATACCGCTGTGTGGGATTGATCGGCAGCACTTTTTCCAATCGGATTTCGTGTTCCCAGTTATCACCAAAGTCGTAGGTGTACAGAAAGCGCTCGTGCGCACGCAACTGAAAATCATGGAGATACACGTGGGTCGGGTCATCGGCAAAGACCGTCCCCCCGCTATGATAGACGCCGTAGTCCTTGCCGTGGATGAAGAAGGTATGGAGATGGGTATCGGTCCAGCCCATGACGAGCTGCAAAATATAATGGAGATCGGCGATGGTACTATCGCTGCGGACAAGAATGCGTCGCCAAATCGTGGGGCTAATACCACGCAGCCAAATGCGAAACTGGTAAATGGCTGGCGCTGACTCTTGACTGCTCATTGGCTCGCAGCCTAGCAAGCTGTTTAGGGTTTGGCATCTGCTTTTTTCTTAGCCCCCACTTTGTGATGGACTCGATTTGCGGCAAGACGGCGCCCTCGCATTACTGGCCGCCGCCGAATTGTTTGATGTCCGCGCCGGGGCACGGTTTCGCACCTACGCGATGTACTGGCTGCGGCAAGCCGTGACTCGTTCCTTGCGCACGCGGCGCCTTGTGCTGCCGTCCCGGGCGCAGCAGCGCATCGCGCGCCAGCTGCGCCGGAAAACCGAACAACTCGAACAGCTCCTGACCCGCGCGGTCTCACCGGATGAACTGGCAGTGGCCACCGGCTTATTGCCCCGCGACATTGCCGCCGCCTTGGCGACGCAACGTCGGGAGATCTCGCTTGATGCGCCACTCGGCGAGGGGCGGGTGTGGGCCGATGTGCTCGCCGCCCCAGACCAGTCGCTGGACGATAACGAACCGCGCAGCTGTGAAGAGGCTGTGTACATGGCACGCTTACGGCGGGAACGCCTGCGATAAATGACGCGGTCTCCCGTCGCTCCCGATACGCGACCCTGCGTGGGAATCCTCCGCCTACGTATGCACGCATCGTCGCATAACTACGAGTGACTGATACACGAGGGGAGACGGACTCGTTACGCGCGGACTCCGCGGGTTGCCGCTCGCATCACTGCTTCGCGCATCTTCGCTTGGGTAATCATGTCCGAGGCCTCTCCCATGGTGAGTGGGACCGGATGCGGAATGCGCAGATAGCGTAAGACATTGAGCTGTTTGTCACTGGCGGGATTCTGCCGCCAGTACGCCTTCGGATTCGTCAGCCCGCCGGCTCCCACTTTGCGGGCATGGTCCTCAGCAATGCCCTGAATATATGGGAGTGTGTACCCAGAGGCCAACTCGGTCATCTCGCCGTTGTGTGACATGAGGGCGGCCTGCCAGCGTGTCGTTTCCTTTCCTTCAGGTGAGAGAATAATCCAGCCTTGGTCGCCCAGCGACAATGAAAAGAAGTCTTCCACTTTCAGCCAGTGTAACGGCCGCTGACGAAACAGGTCCATCGTCTGTGCGGTCCGTTCCACCTTGACCGGCTGACGCTCTTCGACCTGTTCCAGTTGTTCTTGCACTTCTCTGACCGTACGGGTGTGCAACGCGTGCAAAGGTAAGCCGGTCAGGGAAGCAACGCTCGCCAGATGATGATGCGTGGAAGCGCCGACCACGTCGATCACCAGACAGTCGGTTTTACTTGGGTACAGTCGTGTGCCACGGCCCACCATTTGGGTAAACAGCGGCGTGCTTTGGGTTGGCCGAGCGACAATCACACAATCAACGGAAGGCTCATCGTAGCCTTCCGTGAGCACCCCGCAATTGGTGATCACGCGTGTCTCTCCGGTGCGAAAGCGCTGCAGCAACGCACGTCGCTCGTCAAGGGGCGTGTCGGCATGCACACGTTCGGTAGGAATGCCGGCACCATTGAAGAGTTCTGCCATGAGCTCAGCGAGATGGACAGTGGGGGTGAAGAGTAGTGTCTTCCGGCCTGGTGCGTGTTCCTGGTACGCCGCCAGAATATGCTCGGGTGCGTGCACGTGTAACGGCAGGTTGGCGACTTCGGCATCGACAAAATCTCCCGCCCGCGTCCGTAACTGTCGGAAGTCCGCATACAACTGAATGTGGATCGCACGCAGATCGGCCAAGTAGCCGGCCATGATCATTTCCAGCAAAGTCTTCCGGTACACGATCTTTTGAAACACATGGCTCAGACCGACGCCATCCCCACGCGTTGGGGTTGCGGTCACACCCAGGGACAGCGGCCCACCTTTCCTGAATGCGCCAGCCCGTTCCAGAATCCGCCAATACGTTGCCGCGACCGCATGATGCGCTTCATCCACGATCACCGGCACCTGCGCGTGGCGCCACACCGGCTCGGAAAACAGTTGCGCAAAGGGAGCCAACACTCCTATCATCTCTACCGGCAGTGAGGGCATGGAGTGTCTCCAGAGTGTGAGTTTGCCTTGCAACAGCAACTCTATCCTAGAGGATACTTCTCCCTCCTGCTATCGGAAAATGGCTAAAGTCGAGAATGAGGTCTCTCGTCAATCCGCCTGAATAGGAACAAAGGAACACATGACCACATGACGAGTGCAAAGAAATACGCACTCTCTGGTATCAGCCTCAGCAGGTTGGCTACGAGCATGCCTCCGACCATGAGCACATGGGCAAGTACAGCCCAGACCATGCTGAATACGACCTGCGGCTTATAGTGGGAGTGTATCTCCAGCACTTTCCCGTAGAAAAACAACCCAGCCGGGATGAACAGGACCAGAGCAGTCAAAAGTCCTGGATTGTATTCCCGCTGGAGCACCGCAGCACCAATATGAGAAACCGCATTAACGAGCACGATGCCAGCCATTGCCAGCGCAGGGAACAGATGTGACGGTGCGCGCCAGATGGCAATCATGCCAACGAGCCACACTAACGAAGTGTTAATGACAAAAATGGCTGCGGGGGTCAGTGGGCACGGCATCCTGTCTTGACACCCGCCAAAGGTGGCAAAGAGCTGGTTGATGTGCCCTAGAAACGCGTAGCGATTGCCAAACAGATCGATCCAGTGTTCCTCATCTTGGTGAAGGATGTAGGCGACCAGTAACCCCACCGATAGCACCTTGAAATCAGCAAGCAGCGGACCTGTCTCATGCTGTCCACGCATTGTGAGTACACCAAAAAACAGGAAAGGCACCGCATAGGTTCCTATCTTCATCCAGTTACCAATAAGAAACTCGTATTGGCCGACAGGGACCCACAACATCCCAAAGAGTGCCACAAGCGGGACCCATGTATAGTGCTGTTGCGTCATTGTGTTCCCCCATTTACTAAGGCTACGTATTGTCAGTGTGAAGAACAACTATTGCGGAGCCCTATTGAAGAGAATCATATCGCATCACGTGAAGCACTGCCACGAACTTCAGCAGATGATGATTCGTGCGTTTCCGTAATTACTCTATCAGTGAGTGGCGTAGATGAAGATCAATACTGAGAACGCGCTACCTTCTCTCAGAAAGTGTTTTTTAATTCGTATTTTCCGTCGTCACCATCCGCAGCGTGCGCCGGATACTGGCCAAGTACACCATAGCGTCACTGGAAACGGTGGTATGTTCGAAGTCCCGACACAAGCGCCGCTAGCGCCCCAGCCAACCGAAGGACCGCTCCACCACCCAGCGGCGGGGCAACACGGTAAAGCCTTTGGCGTCTGCCGAACGGCGCACCACCTCCAAGCGC
>VGTJ01000281.1 GCA_016874775.1 Deltaproteobacteria bacterium | reverse complement strand
ATCATCGCGTGTTCCCTTCTCTCTCCCTGAACTTGAGTTTCTCCCCACGACACGCGCCTATCTCAGCAGAACCCGCGAAATCATGAAAGATTCAGACCTTTACAGGGATGGGCGTATCTGGCCTACTTGGCCGAAGCACTCGGAATTGCAGGACAGCCGGACGACGGGCTTGCTACCCTGGCTGAAGCGGAGGACCACATCCGTCGCTCCGGAGAGCGGTTTTACGAAGCGGAAGTATATCGGCTACGAGGAGAGCTGACGCTTCAACAGGCAAATCAACAGGCAACAGGCAACAGGCAAAAAGCAAAAATAAGGACTGGGGACTGGGGGCTAGGGGTTGGTCCCTCTTTCCCACAAGCCCCTAGTCTCAAGCCTCTAGTCCCAGAGGTGGTGGTGCGGGAAGTGGAGGAGTGCTTCCTCAAAGCCATTGCCGTTGCCCAAGAGCAGCAGGCCAAACCGTTTGAACTGCGCGCGACGATGAGCCTGGTGCGCTTACGACAACAGCAAGCAACGCACGCCACCTCACGTAACACGCAGCACGCAACACGCAGCACGCTCCACGAAGCACACAGAATGTTATCCGACGTCTACAATTGGTTTACCGAAGGGTTTGAGACGAAGGATTTGCAAGAGGCTAAGCAACTGCTTGAGGCAGGGTGCGATTGAGTCAGCGAGGCATTTATTGGCTCTTGGGTTTCGTCTTTTCCAACAAGAGAACATCCCCTCGATTACATACCTAACATTCTTCGTGTTCAGCAAGTCGATGAACTCGCGCACATCGCTCGATAGTTGTCGCATGAGGATGCTCGGATACGATCAATTCAAGAAGCATCTGCAGCTTCTCATTGCCGGACAACGCTTGGTATTCGGTGTATTCTGCCTCTTCGGCTTCAGCAAGGGAACGGAATTTTCGTACAACCTTTTGCATATTCCTCAATTCCAATGAGGAATACCGTATCATGCAGCGACGGGAAAAGGGAGCTTCACAGCATCATGTATTTTCTCGCCCATGCTTACGCTTCGCAGCATCCTCAGCGGCGATCCCCTCTTTTGTTGCGCAGAGATTGTTTCGGTGCCTACACTCATCGCGATGCCGCAAACGCTATGACTCCGCCCATTTTCTTCTCCTCACTCTTCACTCCTCACTGTTTACTGCTCACGGTTCACTTCCGTTACTCTTGTCTCCTCCCCCGCTCATGCTGTAGAGTCGCACGTGCTGAACCTCAATAAGGAGGGATACACGTGCAAGGACTCGAAGGCGTAAAAGTACTTGAACTGGGGAACATGGTGTCGGCGGCCTATGCCACCAAGCTGATGGCTGATCTCGGCGCTGATGTTATCAAAGTCGAAGAACCAACCGGCGATATCGCCCGCCAACGCGGCCCGTTTCCGGGCAATGTCGTTGACCCGGAAAAAAGCGGCCTCTTCCTCTCTCTCAACACCAACAAACGGAGCGTGACCTTAGATTTGCGCCGCGATACTGAGAAGTTGTTGCATCTGGTGTCGCAGGCCGACATCGTTGTCCATAACTACACGCCAGCCGAGATGGCTGAGTATGGCATCGACTACGATCGCTTCCGCCAGGAGAATGCACACTTAGTGATGTGCTCGGTCACGCCGTTCGGTTTGACCGGTCCGTACAAAGATTACAAGTCGTATGAATTGACCATGACGCATGGCGGTGGCTGGGGATGGTTGAGCCCTGGCGCATTAGATGATCCTGAACTCCCACCGCTCAAAGCTGCGGGTCAACAGGCCGATTTCCAAGCGGCGTTGTGTGCAGCGACCGCTACGCTTGCCGCTTATTATCGGATGTTAAATGGTGGCGTGGGAGAACATATCGATCTGTCCGTGCAATCATACACCGCCTCGTTCTTAGAGCAGAATTTTATTTATTATACGTACCTCGACCGTATCGCGTCACGCCTGGGGCGACGACAGCTCTATCCGTGGGGCATGTTCCAGTGCAAAGACGGACTGATCTTCTTACTCAACGTCGAAGAAGACCAGTGGCAACGCTTGGTCGAACTGATGGGCAACCCCGAGTGGGCAAGTTGGGAAATTTTCCAAGACCAGTTGAATCGCGCAAAGAACTACGACGCACTGAAAATCTATCTCGAAGAATGGATGCAAGACTGGACGGTTGATGATCTGTGGCGGGCTGGACAAGCGCGTCGCATCTGCCTCGCGCCGGTATTTACTATGAAGGAAATGTCTACACAAGAGCAACTCCACGCGCGTGAGTTCTTTGTTGATGTAACACATCCAAAGGCCGGAAAATTGTCCCATCTCGGCGCGCCGTACAAATTGACCGAACCGTGGTGGAAGATTCGTCGCCCGGCACCGCTGCTTGGGGAACATAATGAAGAGGCACTTGGTGCAACATCGCTCCGGAAGGGCGTCCCTCCACAAACGGTCAATATCGAAACCAACGGCAAGCAATCGTCTCTTCCACTCTCGGGAGTTCGTGTGGCTGACTTCACCTGGGTGTGGGCTGGACCGTACTGCACAATGCATCTGGCGCACTTGGGAGCGGAGGTCATTAAGATCGAGTCGCAAGGCCGTGTGGATATCACTCGTCGTTTGCCGCTCTATCCCAAAGGTATGAAAGGGGGCGTCAATCGTTCTGGCCTTTTCAATCAATGGAGCATTGGCAAAAAGAGTTTGCTCCTCAACTTCGACAAACCTGAAGGCATGGCGCTGGTCAGAGAGCTGATCAAGAGGAGTGATGTGGTGGTGAACAACTTTGCCACTGGCGTGATGGAGCGACTGGGCTTGAGTTATGAGGAAGTGAAGAAAATCAAGCCAGACATTATTTACGCGTCGATTACTGGCTACGGCCACACTGGTCCGCAACGCGAATACATGGGCTATGGCCCGGCGATGGCGCCGCTGACTGGGATGTCAGCGTTGACTGGCTATGCCGGTGGCCCGCCGCAAGAAGTTGGCCTCTCACTTGGTGATCCGAATGGTGGTATCAATGCCGCGACTGCCATCTGCGCCGCGCTGGCAGCGCGTAAGCGGACCGGCCAAGGACAATGCATCGACACGTCGATGTGGGAAGCGATGACTGCGCTGATGCCCGAAGGCTGGATGGAATACGTGATGAACAACGTGGAGCTGCCACGTGACGGCAATCACGACATCTTCATGGCTCCGCACAATTGTTTCCGTTGCAAAGGTGAAGATGAATGGGTGTCGATTGCCTGTGGTTCAGATGCCGAATGGCAAGCGCTCTGCAAAGCGATTGGCCAGCCGCAGTTGGGAAGTGATGCACGCTTCCGCACCGCCAAAGAGCGCAAAGCCAATGAAGCAGCGCTTGAGCAGATCCTGACTGAGTGGACGTTGCAACGTGATAAGTGGGAAGTGACGCGAACATTACAAGCTGTTGGTGTCGCCGCATTCCCATCAATGAACAGCAAAGACCTCACCGAAGATCCACACCTCAACGAACGTGGCTTCATTGCTAAATTGCCGCATGCTGAAGTCGGCGAACGCATTCACACTGGCATTCCGTGGCTACTGGCCAATTCACCGAATATAATCCAGCGACCCGCGCCATTGCTTGGTGAACATACGGATGAAGTGATGCGCAGTGTGTTTGGCTACAGCGATGAGGTGATTGCCAAGTTGAAAGAAGAGAAGGTGTTGTACTGATCACAAAACATGGGGCTAGAGGCTAGGGACTTGGGGCTTGTGGGGAAGAAAGTTTCTCGTTCCTAGTTTCTGATGCTTCATCTCAAAAGATTTGCGAGATAGAGAATCGTCATTCCGGGCGAGCAACGCGAGACCCGGAATCCAGGAAATTTAAACAGAAGATATGCATTAATTCCCCTGGATTCCCGCTTTCGCGGGAATGACATCACTGCTGACCCCTCAGAGTTAACGTAGTTAACTACTAGTTTTAGGGATTCTTTATGACTTTCCGCCATCTCCTTGTTCACCGCGACGCCGGCATCACCCGCCTTGTCCTCAATCGCCCGGAACGCTTGAACGCGCTCAACGTCCGCGTTGGCGTGGAGTTGCTGCAAGCGCTGGAAGAATGCGACCGTGATGAAAATGTACGAGTTGTGATTCTTACCGGTGCAGGGCGAGCATTTTGTGCTGGTGATGATCTTAAGGGTATGACCGATCCAGGTGAGCCTGATTTTCGCTACAAAGATCCAGCAAAACAATATGTGAAAGGCGAAGGTCGCTGGCCATTGGTGGTGGCGAAGATACGGGCGTTATCCAAACCTGTGATTGCCATGATTAATGGCCATGCCCATGGGGCAGGATTTAATCTCGCACTCGGATGTGATCTGCGTGTCATGGCTGATTCAGCTACGCTCTGCATTCCCTTTGTCAAACGTGGCATCGCCACAGGTACGAGCCTGCTGCAACAATTTGTTGGTATCGGCAAAGCGATGGAATGGGCACTGCTGGCGAAGCAACTGTCTGCACAAGAGGCCGAACGATGGGGATTAGTCAATCGCGTGGTGCCGCTCGCGCAGCTTGAAGAAGCAACGCTGGAATGGGCGCGGGAGTTTGCTGAGGGTCCAACGCTGACCTACGCCTACACCAAAGCCGCAATTATTCATGGCTGGGAAGAAACCTCGCCTGAAGCCGCATACGAACATCAGGGGTATGCACTCTATCTTGCCCAGCAGACCGAAGACTTCAACGAAGGTCGCCGTGCGTTTATTGAAAAGCGGCCACCGAAGTTTCGGGGGCGTTAAGGTAGGGTCGACTCTTTAGGCGGTGGCAGGAAACAACTTACCGCAATAGTGATTGACCGGAGTGGAGAGCCTCTGCACAAGAGCAGGGATGAGAGACGAGACCATTGTGTGCTGGCTTC
>VGTJ01000280.1 GCA_016874775.1 Deltaproteobacteria bacterium | reverse complement strand
ACACGTTCAATCGCATTGCCAGCTACCATTAATTCCTGATTGTTTTTCTTCCCGACAAGTGTCCCACTCTCGATGTTCTCAATATCTTTTCCTTGAAATTTCGCTTCGCTAACCAAAATCACCCTCCATCGCTTGTCCTTGTCGAGGACTTCAATGACCCCACCATCCGGTTTGATCTTCGAGTTCTTCACAAACAGTGTTTTGCCCAGCCTATTATCGATAGTTCGTAGCTTTTCATTTATTTCCTGCTTACTAATTGCTTGCCTGAGTCTGAACTCGTAACTCGGGTGGCTTTTCTTAAGTTCCTCGAATACCTTCGAGCTTGCGACCCCAACAACCTTCTCGTGTTCCTGGGCGCCCTCGCCGAATATCCCCGTCACGCCTCCTGAGGACACATGCTGACTACTCAACCTGCTAGTTTGTCTTTTTCGCATAACAGCGTCCTCACTAAAGCGGAACTGGCTTCCTGTTCCTAACTATAATTCTGAAGTAGGGACATTTTCCATTGATCGACAAATCGTTGTCGTCATGGCCCTTTCTGAACCTAATCAACTCAAACTGCTCTGGATTAAACTTGTGCAGAAATGTGATCGGAACCCCCATGAACCCATCATAGTCCATTGGGATATCCTGGGTCTTGTCGACATTTATGGCATCGTAATTGTCATACTTCGGATAGTTCGACTCATTCCCCAAATATCTCTTTGTAAGAGGTATGTCTTCGTGGCGTTTGAATGTATCTAGGTTCGTGAGCCACAAGCAATTATTGGGTGAGATGATTCGATTTCCAGAAGCATCAATTTCAGCTTCCGTCCCATATAGTTCGTAGTGTTCGGGAACGATGAATCCAGAAACACCTCTACCCAGATTGATTCCCAGCCATGCCCTATTTTCTTTTATCAACCCAAAGATTTCTTTGTATGTAATTGCATTGATATTCCCGATGATTAGGAACTTTTTGTTATGCCTAATCAACTGAGCAACATACTCGCGAAACAGCGAGAAAGGTGGATTGGTTACTACCACGTCAGATTGCATCAAGAGGCTGATGCTTTCCGAACTACGAAAATCACCGTCGCCTTTGAAAGGCTTAAGGTTGCGCTCTACTAAGTCGGGACTAATGTCTCCCGACTCAGATTCAAGATAGATCGCCGGACCGTTCACGTTTGGCGCAAAAAGATCACCCTCTTGGCACTTGTAACACGCAGCGATCACTTTCTTGAGACGCAGCCTGCTGAAGTTGCTTGAAAAATATCTGAAAAAATTGCTTGAACGAGGATCGTCGCAGTTACAGTAGACGACTTTTTCTGCGAAATGCGACTCGTAATGCTTCAACTCGCTTTCGATATCGATCAGCTGAGTATAAAATTCGTCGCGTTTGTTGGCCTTTGCCTTCGTCAGCAAGGCTCTCGGCATCTTTCTCTTCATTTGTGACTTTGCTTGTGAAGGCGGCTGGACCTGAGGCGAGGAACTCGCGGTTGTTTTATTAGCGATATCCTTGATTTCGTTCAATACTTTCTTGGACCTATCTGAACCAAGTGATGCGTGCGGTCCCGGACAAGTCTCGGACCGGTCCGGACGCCATGGCGCGATCGGAGTCCGCCCAACGTTTGAGTTCAGCCGCCCACGGAGGGCGCAGCCCGGAGTGGGTCGGCTGGAACGAATGGTTAGCCGTCTTGGTTCCGGAGCGGAAAGGCATGCAACTCTTTCCAAAGACCAGTGGAATTCTCCAACAGTACTACGGATGAGCACTTTGCGGCAATGGGTCCGTGGGCCCCAAGCACCGCTTCGAGCTCGGAAGCAGCAGCTTCAGCCTCCGAGGCATTGCCGTTCGCGACGGTGAGGTGAGGGACTATGGTTGGGTGCGCACCGCGAAATGGCGGAAAATGCGGGAAGTGCCGGACCAGCAGTTCGGTTAGCGCAACGAATGCTTCCGCTGGCTCCGGGGCGAGATAAGCTGTTGCGGGGAACCGAGCGACCGTTCCCAACTGAAACTGGAACGACTTGACGGTGCCGAGTGCCGCTCGCAGCTGCGAAAGTACTTCTTGAGAGATGAGATTCGGCTCCATAAACGGAGCAAGAACCGTGATGTGCGCAGGGACTCCCAACGCGACCGATGGGTCGAAGCGCTGCCGCAATTTGGCGACACAGGCTTCCGCTTCAGGAACTCGAACGATGAACGCCGATTCAGACATGTGCGAGACGGCTAACTCTCCGGTTCAGCGGCGGCGCGCAGCGCCGTCCGCTGCAACCGATTGTTAGGTTGCACGTGTTCGTCTGAAGACATCGACCGTTCGATCCTGCCCACCGTCATGAGTCCGCGCTCCCCGAAGGCGCTCATACCCCTCGAACTGGCTGCGCTCCGCACGACGATAACCATAGCTGCCCATGAGAAGGTAATCTGGAAACGCGCCCTGCTCAGTGACAGCCTGCCAGAAGGGAGCAACCGGATCCGTGAAGTCCGTCCAGTTACCACCGAAAGCGTGCCCGGGCTGTATCAAGGCGATGACCTTCGGGACTACTCCAACACGGCGATACAGCCCATCGTAGCAGGCGAGGGCTTCGCCGCCCAAGAACAGAAAACTGAAAAGTAGCGGGCCTGCCTTTTCGTTCCGCTCGTCTACGCGGCGCCAGATCGACCAGACGCCAAACGGTTCGCACGATTGTTGAGCCGTCATAAGCCGCCCCTGCGCGCCCGGGTCGTCGAACCAATAGCTAACCGTCGGATTCCAGTGCTCCGGCACGAGCTCCTGTCTTGCGACGTCTCGCTGAAGCAGCAGCCTGTAGTGCTTGAATCCCGGCGACGACATTGCCCGCAAGACGGCATCGCGGCTTGTCCCATAGTCGGCGTACACGAATGAATGCACGCAGCCGTTTGCGAGGAGAATAGGCGATCCGTCCAAGCCCGATGACGGATAGAAGCAACTTTCACCCAAGATGTGTTCCAGGGGAATAGGTATCGGGAGATCATCCCGATCAGCCAAGCCACGCAACCATTCGGGAACGGCAACGTGAGGAAGAGCAGCGGCGAAAGGATGCATTCGGGCACCGCACTTCTCAGCAAGATGCCGGTCGAGGCGAAATGAGCGCACGGCATTCCCACATTCCGGACAGCGTTTGAGATCACCAGTCCGCAGGCGTTCTTCAACATGGCGGCGCTGCCGTCCCGCGCATCTCGTGCGAGCATGCCCCTCTAAGCGAGCCAGTGCGACGGAGTTGCCACACTTGAGACACTGCGGAAGCCGGCAAGGGCCACGGCAGCGGCCCCGGTTCGACTGAGCCGTGCGCAGGAGGATCATCACCCCGCATCTGCGACACGCCACTCTAGGTTCTGTTTCTGCCATGCCGGCTCGTGCGACCTAACGACCAAGCTCACCGGCGGCAATGGAGCGCAGCGGAATTGCCGTCCGGTGCAGCGCCTTGTTCGGCCTTTTTCAATATGTAGTAGTTTGATCCTGCGCCAAAAAACAATGCAGATAAGTCTTCTAACAAAGAGAATCCCGTGTCCTGTAAAACACGGATCACTTGCTCCGAATGCCAATGCCTGATTCGAAATTCATCTTCATAGCGGGTTGGCTCGCCGTCATCGTTTTTCACAACCAACTCTTCTCTGTAGGTGTAGATGCTCTCGCTGTTGTGGGTTACGGTAACGCAACGCTCAAAAATGGCATCGCGTCGTGAATACCCGCTGAATATCGCTTCAGACGGAATGTCCAGAATCAGAATGCCGCCCGGCTTCAACGATGCGTTAGCGGCTTCGAAAGACCTCCTGAGTGCAGTTTCTTCGAGCAGATACAGAATTACAGTGAAGACACACAATGCTGCATCAAAGTGCACTTCACCCCGAAAATTCTCCATTTTTGAACAAGCAACTGTTACTAGACCGGCGACATCCTTTCTCTTCAACTGATTGAGCATATTCTCACACGGCTCAACCGCAGTCACATCAAATCCCTTCCGTGAGAGCGGAATGGACAGGCGCCCTGTTCCTGCTCCGAAATCTACGATTTTGGCGGGGAGCTGAACCCTTTTTGCGATCAAGTCGACTGTCGCATCAGTCAAGCGGGCGTAGAAATCGCCAAACGAGCGTTGATAGGCGATGTCATAAACCTCTGCCCACGATGAGTGTGGTTGATCGATCATAGGCACAACAAGTTTCTCC
This sequence comes from Deltaproteobacteria bacterium, assembly GCA_016874775.1. Taxonomy (NCBI): domain Bacteria; kingdom Pseudomonadati; phylum Myxococcota; class Myxococcia; species Deltaproteobacteria bacterium. The sequence continues at coordinate 677 of VGTJ01000280.1, read as the reverse complement.
TTGGGAAGAATCCGGCAATACGATCATTCAAAACTTGATTTCCGACGACTCCTTCGGTGCCAGCCATCATGAGAGTAGCTCCAAGCAAGCCTGGAAGACTTCCACAACGAAGGACAAATGCCACGCCACCGAGTGAGACTGGAACCTCGTGAGTGTCGGTCTGGAACTGACCAACGCCAGGATAGAAGTCGGTGACGCTGCCAGCGGATGGGAACATCGTGAGTGAGTCGTCCTGAAAGTAGGAAATCTGAGCCCCGGTGTCGAAGAACATCCGGTAGTCACTGCCGCCGACGCGAGCAGTGACGATGGGAATACCCATGAACTCGTCCAAGCGAACGCTCTGCCCGTCATGCGACAATTCGGCAGTGGAAACGTTGAGCTTGCCGCCTGCAGTGTCCAAAATGTGGTCGAAACGACTAAGAACATCTGCTCCGAGAAGACCGGAACACTCAACCTCTACATATTGTGAGAGCCTGGCGGCAGTAAGACCAAAATAGCTTGAGGAGAGGCCAAACTGTTCGCCCGCAAAACTCAGACTATCGGTGGCACCGAAGCTAGTCGGTGCTCCTGTGTCGTATAGCCACAAATTGCCTTCAAGTTTCACAAACAGGTGACCATGATTGAAAATAAGGGGAAGTGTGATCATTGGTCTTTCTTGGCCGAACGACTAAGGTAAC
>VGTJ01000279.1 GCA_016874775.1 Deltaproteobacteria bacterium | reverse complement strand
CTTATAGCAGATCCCACCGCCGTCCGTGAAGTCCACACCTACTCCGGGACACTTGCACCCGTACTCGTCACCGAGCATCCAAATAAACGAGACATACGAAAGTCAACCAGCTTTGCCGGAAGGGTACCATGCATCGAGAAGGGATCGAAGGGATGATTTCACAAAGTGTTTGCTATGGGCGTCGCTGATTCCCCACGCCAGGGTCGTCGATCTATTACAGGATGCGCTCCCCGTGACAGATACACTTAATCCGGAAACGGTGCGCCAACATGTCCATGCTACCGCTACCAAGATGGAACAAGCGCTGGGGGTCGATGAAAATCAGGAGACGCGCCGAATGGCATGGGACCACTTCACTGAGCAAGGGAGACGATAACGATGGCACGAGCGATGACCGTTCGGTCCTTGGCAAAGCAAAGAGTCCCTGCTGCAGGACGGAAGAAATCGGCGCGACCAATCACAGCCGTTCGGTCAGCAGTGCTGCGGACAACCGCAACTGGTATGACGCCAGACGAGATTCGCAGTCTCCAGGTCCAACTCTCTCCCGATCCCCTTAAGACACTCTCACAACAGCGCTTTAGTCAATTACTGGGTGTTTCGCGGAGCACCATCGCTCGATGGGAAGCGGGGGGAGCGATTGATACGCGCCATGCCCAGAAATTTGCACGGTTGCAGCGGGCACTGATCGTTCTCGACGATATGCTGACTCGTGAGTATCGGCTAGCGTGCTTTGAACAAGCGCACCCCTTACTAAGGCAGCTCCACCCGATAGATCTCCTCGATAGGGAAGAAGGGGCAGCAGTAGTCCTGCGACAACTCGAAGCCGCAGCTACGGGGACATTCTCGGAAGCATCCCCAAACTTTACATATACACGAGTATCCGAACTACACGGACGAGCGGGGCCGCATGGGCGGACTTGAGGTAGAGAGACTCCGGGAGTTCCTGCAGAGTGACGAAAGGTAGTAGAAAAAGAGAACGAAGTTCAATAACGTAGTGTGACTACTGTATCTGATACCCTAATGCAAACACTCACACTCGAACAACTGCGCACGTACGCGGTGGCGCGCAGCCTGTTCACACCCACGACGCTGCTGAAGGCCATTACCAAGCTTGGTTTCGTGCAGGCCGACCCGATTCGCGCGCCAGCCCGTGCGCAGGGCTTGACGCTCAGCCACCGCGTGCGAGGCTACCGCGCGGGTGACCTGGAAGCGCGCTATGCCCAGCTGCCGATTGAAGAGGACTTCTTCGTCAACTACGGTTTTCTGCCGCGCACCATGCAGCAGTTGATGCACCCACGCACCGCGCGCTCGGATTGGTCAACCGCACGCTGGCAGCAGGCGCAGACGGTGCTGGAGTTCGTGCGAAGCCGCGGGGTCGTACATCCGAGCGAAGTCGACGCTGAGTTTCGCTACGGGAAGAGCAAAAATTGGTTCGGTGGCAGCAGCAACGCCAGCACACAGCTGCTCGACGGTATGCATTACCGCGGTCTGTTGCGGGTGGCTGGCTGTAAAAGTGGCGTGCGCACCTACGCCGCCTGTGAACTCCCTGTACCTGTGACTGACGTGGCGGCAGCGATGGACCGGTTGGTCGATCTGATCGTGGCGACGTACGCGCCCCTGCCGCAGGGGTCGCTGTCGCAGCTGGTGATGCGGCTGCGGACCGCAGTCCCGCAATGGACCACCGACTGTCGTGCGGCGTTCGCACGTGCGCTGCTGCGACTGCCGTCGGTGGAGCTCGCCGGGCACCGCTGGTTCTGGCCCGCAGGCGAGAACCCAGGGAGTCGCCAGCATGCGCTGGACGAAGAGGTACGTCTCCTCGCACCCTTCGACCCCATCGTCTGGGACCGGCGCCGCTTCGAGCTGTTCTGGGGGTGGGCCTACCGCTTTGAGGCTTACACCCCCGTCCACAAACGCGTGCGAGGCTACTACGCGCTCCCGCTGTTGTGGCGGGGGCACGTGATCGGCTGGGCCACCGTCGCCGTGCGTGCAGGTCAGTTGGATGTGCAGCTCGGGTACGTGAGCGGCAGGCCACCCCAGGAGTCCGCCTTTACACACGCGTTGGACGGCGAAGTGGAACGGATGGCGAGGTTCTTGGCACTGGATTGAGAGAGATTGCTGCGTACAGCATCCTCTCTGTGTGTTAGTTTATCTACTAGTCTTGCGCTAACCCTTGGGGAGACCTAAGACCCGGTCACCGATAATGCCACGTTGGATTTCGGAGGTGCCGCCCGCGATGGTCATGAGTCGCGAGGAGAGGGCCCGGCGACTCCACTTGCCGTTATCCAGCGAGTGCGACGCGCCTAACGCTAACTGACCATAGGGGCCCAGCAGCTCCATAGCAAACTGCGCAATGCGGAGACTCAAGTCACTGCCGGCGAGTTTGGCGATGGAGCCTTCCGGACCCGGCGGTGCGCCGCGGAGTTGCCGCGTCAATTGGCGGTAGCCTCTGTATTTGAGGGCCTGCACCTCAATCACTAATTGCATCAGTCGCTGGCGTACACCGCCGTCGTCCCAGGCGGGGCGGTCGTTATAGGACAGTCGTTTGCTCAAATCGATGAGTTGCCGCATGACGGGTTCGAGTTGAAAGCCCATGCCGATATTGGCGCGCTCAAACATCAACGTGGTCACGGCCACCTGCCAACCGCGGTTGAGGTCGCCGACGATGTTGGTTTTGGGCACACGCACATCTTCAAAGAACACTTCGTTGAATTCTGCGTCTCCGGTAATTTGGACGAGCGGGCGTACGGTGATGCCCGGCGTTTTCATATCCACCAAGAGATAGGTAATGCCCTGATGCTTGGGCGCATGTGGGTCCGTGCGCACCAGCAAGATGCACCAATCCGCCCGATGGGCATAGCTGGTCCACACCTTCTGGCCATTGATGACAAAAAAATCTCCGTCGTCCACCGCCCGGGTTTGCAGGGACGCGAGATCGGATCCCGAGCCGGGTTCGGAATAGCCTTGACACCAAATTTCGTCGGCCGAGAGAATTTTCGGAATGAAGCGTTGTTTCTGTTCTTCCGTCCCCCAGTGAATCAACGTGGGGCTGACCAACATCACGCCGAGGGCATTGGCAATGCCTGGGGCATGCACGCGCCCCATTTCCTCGGCATAGATGACCTGTTCCAAAATCGTGGCCCCGCGGCCACCGTAGGCCTTGGGCCAGTGGATGCCGACCCAGTTGCCGGTGTGCAACTGTTTTTGCCAGGCGAGATGCAGGTCAAACCGCTCGTCCGCGCTCCGCTCCTCAAAGGCGTCGCTGGTATGCGCGGGGGGCATATTAGCAGAGAGCCACGTGCGTACTTCCTGGCGAAATGCTTCTTCTTGCGCAGAAAAATGAAAATCCATACCTCTCCTCCACTGCAGATGTAGAGGATGTTGCAAGATTCTCACTGGCTGTCAATATTGGACGACACATGAATCAACACCACGCAGTTCGGCGCTCCGCAGACACGCAATCACTGGTCACAGCTTAAGCACACATAGCAGCGAAAAATTCCCTCAACTGAGTCCAGAGCCGTTCCCTTAGCGGAACGCACGAAAGAAGGTCCGGACGTCCTCTACCAAGCGCTCAGGCTCTTCCATCGGGGCGAAATGACCACCTTGTGGCATCACCGTCCAGCGCTGCAGGTTGTAGTAGCGCTCAGCCCAGCGGCGCGGCAGCAAGACCACATCTCTGGGAAATACGGCAACCGCCGTGGGTGCTTCGACTACCGGTTGTCTTTGGTGCACCGGCTGCCACGGATGCACGCGCCGTTCATAGTAGGAGCGAAACGAGGTGCCGATCGTTCCCGTGACCCAATAGAGTGTCATGGTGGTGAGTAAGTCGTCTTTGCTAAAGCGGAGTTCGACATTTCCACCGCAGTCACTCCACGCGCGGCGTTTGTCCAGAATCCAGGCGCACAAGCCTGCGGGGGAGTCGGTCAGCCCATACGCGGCTGTTTGCGGTCGTGTTCCCTGAATAGCGGCATAGCCTCGGCCTTCAGCGAAAAACTTCTGGGTGCTGATAAATTTGTGCTTCTCATCCTCGGCATACTCTGACTCTGGTGGCAGTTCCATGGTCAGCGGGATCGCAAGGTTCAGATGAACTCCTATGAGATACTGCGCATAGGCATGGCCAAGATCCGTGCTGACCAACGCCCCAATGTCACCCCCTTGTGCAGCAAAGCGCTGATACCCAAGCACCTCACGCATGAGGGTCACCCAGCGATCCGACACTTCGCGGATCGCGATCCCGGTCTTGGTTAACGGGATCGAAAAGCCAAAGCCGGGCAGTGAGGGCACCACGACATCAAAAGCATCCGCAGGATCACCACCGAAGGTGGCGGGATCGGTCAGTGGCCGAATCACTTTGTGGAAATCCCAAAACGTCCATGGCCAGCCGTGTGTGAGGATCAACGGCATGGGCTTGGGACCGCGGCCGGGTTCGTGAATGAAGTGAATGGGTTGGCCGTCGATGGTGACCCGATACTGCTGAAAGGCGTTCATCTCACGTTCATGGTGACGCCAATCATACTGCGTGTGCCAGTAGGCGACCAGCTCCTTGAGAGAGGTGAGGTTGGTGCCGTATTGCCAGCTCTCGTTGTCTAATTCCTCAGGCCAGCGGGTCCGCGCCAACCGCTCTCGCAGATCCGTGAGGGTCGTGTCGGGGACAGAGATCACAAATGATTCCTTGTTCATACGTCGCCCTTTCCTCTTTCACTACTGATGTCATACTGAAGTGCAGATTACCAGATCGAACGGACTAATTCGGTATCGAGGTAGGCCGTGCCCCGCACGATTCTCCCATTCTTGATCTGCACGACATAACAGTAGCTGTTGTTGTACGGCTGGCCGGTTTTGGTCGTACCGTTGCCGACCCACTGAATGACAA
>VGTJ01000278.1 GCA_016874775.1 Deltaproteobacteria bacterium | reverse complement strand
CCTATGTCGCTCTTAGCTCCATCGCTGCTCGCTCACAAGACCTTCTTTGCTTGCTCCCGCGGAACAAATCGGGTGTCGCTCTTTCCTCCTTCCTGCCTCTCGTGTTTCCTCTTCGTTCATCAGGCCAGGAGAGTGCTAGTTTACCTTTTAGAGTTCCAAGTAGGAGCAATGAAACCATGTATCGCATAGTAGCTAGCCTGTTTTTGCTGGCGTTCTGCTCTGGAATCGCCACGGCTCAGAAATCAATTCCCGCATCGCATCTACGGGAAGCTCTACAACTGAGGGACCAAATGATCAAACTATTTGAGCAAGGCCAGTATGCACAAGCTGCTCAGATAGGCGATCGCCTCCTTGTCCAAATTGAGAAGGATGTTGGGCTTGATAATGACGCTGGTGCTAAATTCCTCGATTTTCAGGGAGAAATACACATAAAGTTAGGGAAGTACATCGAGGCAATTGCATTCCTCGAACGAGCAGTCGCGATTAGGCAGAAGATTCTAGGGGCTGGCCACTGGGAAACCGCTCTTTCGATGAACAACCTAGGATTTGCGCATTTTGCTGCCGGGCAACCTGAGACAGCCTTACCACTTCTGCAACAAGCGGCGGCAATTGTTGAGAAAACGAAAGGTCCCGATCATCCGCATCTTGCCAGAATTCTTTCAGACCTTGGTTTAGTCTGGGGCTCCCTTGTGGACTTTGATAAGGCCTTGACGACTCTATGGCGAGCCTTAGCCATTAAAGAGAAAGCTTTAGGCTCCGAGGATCCCGCTCTTGCCGCTATACTAAATAACATCGCCTCCACGTTAGTTCTGAGGATACACAAGACGGATAGAGCAGCCAAAGATACCGAACAAGAAATCAATCAGGCAATATCACTTGTAGAGCGTGCGGTACGAATTCGGGAAAAGGCACTTGGTCCTGAGCATCCGGACACCGCTTTGCTTCTCAGTCATTTAGGGCAAACCTATATGTCCGCAAAGACGGAATACTTTGAGAAAGGAGTGGAGCTTCTGCGGAAGGCCTTGGCGATTCAGGAGAAATATCTTGGTCCGAATCACCTTCAGACCCTTATGACTCGCGAGGCTTTAACTCCCCCATTGACTCTTGAGGCTCTGCCTCGTCTCCAACAAATTCTTGAGCGCTTAGAACAAACGATGGGGCATAATCATCCTGATACGATAATCACACGCGGAAAGGTTGCCAGCCTCTATAAGAATAAGGCCCGTGTCGACAAAAGGAAAGAGGACTACCAACACGCGTTTCAATTATTTTTGCAGAATGTTCATGCCGAGGAACCACGCCTGCAGCAGACGTTAAATATCCTCCCTGAGAATCAGAAACGTAAACTGATTGAATCGACGATAAACAACTACCACGTAACTCTCTGGCGTATCCGGCAAGCCTTGAAAGATGATCAGGATGCTGTGCGGGAGGGATTCCAGCTTGTTTTATTTCGTAAAGGCCTCGTGTTGGATCTACAGTCACAGACCCAACAGATCGTAATGGCTAATCTCAAAGGAGAAGCGTTAAAATCCTGGCACCGTTTGAACCAGTATCGTAGTGAACTTGCACGTGCGCTTCTGAATACACAACAATCGCAGGACATTTCAACAAAAGACCCTCGCACAGCTCTCCAAGCAGCAATCGAACAGGAGGAAAGCTTTCTTGCACAGTACAGTTCAACGATGACGCAAACAATAGCCGCCTGGAAAGTAACGGTAGCAGAGATCGCACAACGGCTCTCACAAGACAGTGCCTTAATTGAGTTCGTACGAGTATGGGATTATTCAAAATCATGGTGGGGACGATCGATAATGGAACTTGATTTTTTGACCTACTATGTTGCCTTCGTGCTCACCTCGGACAATCACGTCACAATGGTAGATCTGGGAAGAATCGACTATAAAGTTGAGCCGCACTTTATTGCCGACAACCTGACGTTTCAGCGGGATCTGAAGGACCATACAGTGAAAACAGACGAAGAACTTGAGCGGCTGTATGATGTGATTCTTCGCCCACTAATACCTGCTTTAAGGGGACGTAAACGGTTGATTATTAGTCCTGACGGGAACCTCAATAAGGTCCCGTTTGTTGCCCTCCGTACGCCTAAGGGGCGCTATCTCATTGAGGATATGACAGTGTCGTATGTCACTAGTGGCCGTGACCTCTTGCGTGGAGAGAGCGAAGCGAAACCGACGACCGATCTTCTGTTAGTCGCGAATCCAGCGTTTGATAATCAGGAGGTGCTTCGTACAGTGACCAACCCGGAAGAGGCACTACGTGCAGGCGACTATGGAGAGCATTTCACCCCTTTGCCTGGAACAGCACAAGAGGCACAGATCATTCCTACCCTCATAATAGGCAAACAAGTAGTGCTCCAAGAAGAAGAAGCAACTGAATCGGCGGTTCGTGCAAGTCAAGCAGCCAAAGTTTTACATTTGGCGACGCACGGCTTCTTTCTGAAAGATGATGATCTGGCTTCAGAACCGTTATTCATGCCTCAGACAATTAGCACCAGGTTCGAGCGTGGCAAGGGAGGCGTCGCGGGAGTTGCAACGCCTCGTAGAGGCCCCGAATCGGCTATCAATCCTATGATCCGTTCAGGACTTGCCCTTGCTGGGGCCAATCATGCGAAAGACATTAAGACCGGAGACGATGGTATTCTCACAGCACTAGAAGTGACAGGCATGAACCTGTCCGGCACGGATTTAGTGGTGCTATCAGCGTGTGAAACCGGCGTCGGTGACGTGCAGGTCGGTGAAGGTATCTATGGTTTACGACGTGCCTTCGTCATGGCAGGTGCAAAGAACCTGGTCATGAGTTTATGGGCAGTGAATGACAAGATTACCTTGCAACAGATGGAAGAGTTCTATCGTGGGTATACTGCTGGGGAGTCACCAGCGGTAGCACTGCGAAATGCACAGCTCAAGAGTATCGCCACACTGCGTGAGCAAACCAAAGCACAGTTGGGAGAACCGATTGCTCCTGTTCGTTTGTGGGCCCCATTTATCGTGCAACAGACCGGAGAGGCGAAAGCAAGTAACATCCGTGGGTACAAGAAATGGAATTTTATCGTTCCACTGCTTGCTTTCATTGGACTGATGGTACTCTCACGAATGCGTCTGAAGAGTGTAGACATTGAAACATCGAGCAGATCGACTAAGGAAAAACGAGAGGCTGAACCTGTTGCGTCGTACGCTCGCTTGATGTGTTCTTGTACACTTCCTCATATTCCGCCAGAGGTTGCGCTTATCCACGATGATATCCTCATCGGTTCGGCAACAACATGTGATGTCATTCTTCGTCATCCATCAGTGGCCCTACAACACGCCCGGCTGCAATGGCGCAAACAAGGCTACATCCTCACCGACCTCCAAAGTCGCACAGGTACCTACGTGAACGGACGGCGGATTAGCGAGAATCTGCTCAAAGATGGCTGGACAGTACGATTCGGTGAAGTGGAGTTTGTTTTTCGTGAGGCTCATCATCCGACCTAAACGGAAAGGATGTCTCATGCACCCCAGACGGAACGTGGCACTGTGGGCTGATTTTCTATCGCTCACCTTACTGTGTCTTCTTCTCTACGGGCTTGGAGGAGGCGCGGTAGTTGTGGCTAAGGAACATGAGACATCCCCAAGCAGCTATGGTGAGTATGATTTCACGTTGACCACGATGGATGGAAAGCAGGTGCGACTTTCTGATTACCACGGCAAAGTCGTGCTCGTGAATTTTTGGGAGACGTGGTGTCCACCGTGTGTTGCCGAGACACCAAGCTTGGTGCAGCTCTATAACAAGATTAAGGATCAAGGATTTATTGTTATTGGGGTATTTGGGAGTAGCGACGATGTTAAGGTGAAAGAGTTCATCGATCGATTTCAGATTCCCTATGCTATAGGGCAAGAGAGCACCGGCGCTCTTCATCTTCGCTACCAAGTCTTCGGTATTCCCGCTCTCTTTCTCTTCGGACCTGATGGACACTTAGTTAAGAGAATTCAAGGTGGCTACGGTGAACAAACAGGAACTGTTCTAGAGCCCGAAATTCTCGCGCTACTCCGTCCTCCTGGCCTCCCTCAGGAAACACCCTCACCAAAGATCGTCACTCCGGAAAAGAGCGGCGAAAGACCAATACAAATGACAAAAGAAAAAATCGAGCAGGAACAGCGAGCGAGTACAGAAAGCGCTCACGTCCTACCTCACTCACCAGTTCCGCCGCAAGCAACTCCGCAAGTCCAGCCTGTCGCTTTGGAGGTGTCACAACCGACTCATACTATCGCCTATAGCAGATGGAACTTCATCGTCCCCCTGCTGGCCTTTACTGGGCTACTTGTGCTCTCGCGTATACATTTTAGTGTCGTGCCCACGGAGGTAGCAGGGGGAATTCTCCACGCCAGAGATAATTATACAGTCAGTACCGTACGCCCGTTTTGTCTGCCAGCGACCTATCTGTGGCCTCCCGCATGAGATTGCCCTGGTTCACGATGACATTATCCTTGGCTCAAGAGCAGACTGTGATGTGATCTTGCAACATCCATCAATTATAATTCGCCACGCACGAGTTCAGTGGCGTAAACAAGGCTACATCCTCACCGACCTCCAAAGTGCTACCGGTACGTATGTGAACGGGCGGCGGATCACTGAGAATCTGCTCAAAGATGGATGGACAGTACGATTCGGGGAAGTGGAGTTTGTCTTCCGCGAGGCAAATGCTCGGACCTAAAGAGCCGCTCAAGATATTCTCATTTGCCCTTTAGGCATGGGCAAGAATTAAGTTACCGATTAAGAGCGAGGAAGAAGCGTATAGTTCCAATCGCCATGAAACTTACCGGGTTTGATATTGAGCGCTTGAAACTCATCGTCGGAGACCTGTAGGCCTTTG
>VGTJ01000277.1 GCA_016874775.1 Deltaproteobacteria bacterium | reverse complement strand
GAACTATACGCTTCTTCCTCGCTCTTAATCGGTAACTTAATTCTTGCCCATGCCTTAGTGGGGCGTTTACCCTAACTTCGAGTGACCTGTCAAGGGGTGACAGGTACGAGAATTACCAGAATTTGAAAATCCTTGATTTCTGGGGCAGCGTAAGCCTCTGGAAACGCGTAGGACGATATTGTACCAAAGGGCAGATTCGGATGAAAAAATATTGGTTCAGACTTCGTGCCAGCCTTTGTTTTTGTCCGCTGGGATTTGTTCAGCGCAAAGTAAAAGAAGAAAGCTTCATAAATCATGAATACTAAGTAGAGTGGGCTCTGCGTTCAAGAAACCGACCCTTGGGAGAAGCGGTAAATAGGCTATAATTCCCTAGGTCATTTTAATCATGTGTAGCGATCCTCCTCATTCACGAGGCAACAGGCTCAGCATGAATGAGGGGATTTCTCTTTTCGTTCTGTACACTCTGAGCACATTGAAGGGGAGATGTTCTACTGTTGTCTCCGCTGTAAATACGATGCCTATACCGAGGTTACAGTGAGGATTTATTTCCTCCTTGCGGGAGCACAACGGAGGTGTTACAACCTCAAAAACCCTCTAGAAATAAAGAATGAGAGCCAGTTGTCTCTCGATGTGAGAAGGTTGGTGGGGAGAGGTGCCAGAGTGGCCGATTGGGCACGACTGGAAATCGTGTGTACCTTTACCGGTACCGAGGGTTCGAATCCCTCCCTCTCCGTCAGTGGTGATAGCTAGGTCCTGCGCAAGGGAGGTCGGGAACTCCGCCAGGTCCGGAAGGAAGCAACGGTACCGATTCTAACCCTGTGCCGCAGGGAAGCCTAGCTATCACCAGTGGCGGCGCGAACAATGCAAAATGTAAAATTAAAAATGGAGAACGACGAAATTTTCTTTCCCCATTTTGCATTTTGCATTTTGCATTTTTAATTTTTCATGAATATGAGCTACCTTGTTCTTGCGCGTAAGTGGCGACCGCAAACCTTTGACGAAGTTGTAGGGCAAGAACATGTGACCCGGACGCTGCGTAATGCGATTACCAGCGGGCGAGTGGCACATGCGTTTTTGTTTACTGGTCCTCGCGGTGTGGGAAAAACCACTACTGCACGCCTGTTAGCCAAAGCCCTCAACTGTGAGAATGGCCCAACTGCTGAGCCATGTAACACTTGCAGTAATTGTACTGAGATTACTGCTGGCACTGCGCTCGATGTGTTAGAAATCGATGGTGCATCGCATACCGGTGTCGATAATATCCGTGATCTGACCGAAGGAATCCAATACCGCCCGGTCAAAAGTCGCTTTCGTGTGGTCATCATTGATGAAGTCCACATGTTGTCGAACGCGGCGTTCAACGCCTTACTCAAGACCCTTGAAGAACCTCCACTCCATGTCAAGTTTATCTTTGCCACCACCGAATCTCATAAAATACTGGCGACGATTTCCTCACGCTGTCAACGCTACGATTTCAAACGTATTCCGTTGCGTGAGCTTATCGCCAAATTGCGTTCGATTGCTGAACGCGAAGGCTTGACGGTTGATGATCGTGGACTTGCCCTGCTTGCTCGTGAAGCTGACGGCAGCCTGCGTGATGCCGAATCGTTACTGGACCAAGTTGTAGCCTGGAGTAACGGAGAGATTAATGAACGAACAGTGCAAGAGTCCCTTGGTGTTGCCGACCGGCAAGCATTGTTCCGGCTCGTGGAAGACGTATTGGGTCAAGACCCGGCTTCAGCGTTACGCTTAGCTGGGGATTTATATCAACATGGGTATGATCCACGACGTCTTTGCCATGATTTGCTTGAACATTTCCGCAATCTGGTTTTCGTCAAGGTCAACCCGGAACTGGCAGCCCTGGCGGATCTTCCTGATCACGAAATCGCTGAGGTCCAACAGCAAGCTTCACGACGCTCGCTTGAAGATTTGCAACGGCTCTTTACTCTTACTCTGCGAGCAGAAGAAGACGTCAGCAAGACTGCGTATGCTCAGCTCGTTGTCGAGATGACCCTGGTCAAACTTGCCAGCCAGCCAGCAGTATTGCCGATTGATGAAGCCTTAGCCCGACTGGAAACTGTCGCTCAGAGTTTGAGTGGCCAACCTTTATCTGCGCGCCCAGCAAGTCAGCTGCATTCACCTGCGGCACAACCCGCTGTGTCTATGGCGCCTCTGCGTCCGCCTGCTCCATTACCTAAAGACGAGGTCCCGGCTCTTCGTCCTGCAGTGAATCCGCGTCGAGAAGATCCGCCACCGTCTCGTCCAAGACCTTCTCCCATGCAGCAAGAAGAAGATAGCCCGCGGGTTGAAGAAGCTACTGCTGTGAATGCCGACCAGCAACAAGCCTGGGATAAATTTTTAGCTGCGGTGCAGAAGGAAAAGATTTCCGTGTTCTTTGCCCTGAAATCTGGTCGCCTCCTCGATATCACCCAGACCAGTCTCCGTATTGGCCTTGAGAAAGATCCCTATTTTAAGGAACTCTCTCGTAAGGAAAATGTTGCTTTCCTGGAGACTGCGGCGAAACGCGCCTTTGGGCGTCCATTGACGGTAGAAGTCACAAAAGGTGGTGCCACTTCCTCTCCGTCGCCGCCGTCACCAGTGCCTCATGGAGGGCAGGCCGCGACTCCTCAAAGCCAACCTGGAACGGATGACTCTCTCGTCAAAACTGTCCTTGATGTTTTGGGAGGAGAAGTCCAAAAAACCCGCTCGCATCGAGTATCTAACGAGCCGTCACAATAAGGAGCAGCTATGGCAAACATGGGCGATTTGATGAAACAGGCCAAGCAGTTGCAAGATAGACTCAGCCGCGCGCAAGAGGATGCTGCCAATAAAACAGTAGAAGCCTCTGCCGGTGGCAAGATGGTGACCGCTGTGGTCAGTGGCCGCCTCGAATTAGTCTCACTACGGATTGAGCCCACGGTGGTTACATCTGGTGATCAAGAAATGCTGCAAGACCTGGTGATCGCTGCGGTCAATGAAGGACTGCGTAAAGCCCAGAAGCTCATGGCAGATGAGATGGCGAAGGTGACCGGAGGTCTGAAGATTCCTGGTTTGACTGCTTGAGGAAGTCTGTCTGTTCTTTGCGAGACGAAGGATATCATGCCGCTGACTCCCGCACTTGCACGCCTTGTCCAGGAGTTAGGGAAACTCCCAGGTATCGGTGAGAAAACGGCGACTCGTTTGGCGTTGTTTATCTTGGGCGCTGGGCGCGAATATGTGGAAAATTTATCTGAAGCGATCTGGGCGGTAAAAGCAGAGACATCGTATTGCCAACAGTGCTTCAGTTTTGCCGAAGGCGATTTATGTCCGGTTTGTAACGACCCGAAACGGAGTGACGAGGCGATTTGTGTTGTAGAAGAACCCGCAGATCAAATGGCCGTTGAACGAGCACAGGAGTACCATGGCCATTATCATGTTTTACAGGGAGTCCTTGCTCCACTTGATGGTATCGGACCTGAGCAACTCAAAATTACCCAACTGATGGAACGGCTTCGTCGCGGACACACACGTGAGGTCATTATTGCAACCAATCCGACGGTGGAAGGTGAAGCCACAGCGTTGTATCTGGCGAAACTCATTAAGCCGCTAGGCATTCGTGTCAGCCGTATTGCCCACGGCATCCCGATGGGCGGCGATGTGGAATACGTTGATGCTGTCACTCTCGGTCGTGCTATTGAAGGGCGACGAGAGATGTAGTTTCTCATCGTGCCGCGCTTTACACGTTTCTGCCCCTTTGCTACAACTCTGCCTCACGATCCTCGGTAGCTCAACCGGCAGAGCAATCGGCTGTAAAAACCGTGAATCGATGGCTGAGAAGCGAACATACGCAGATCGTCGAGTATACTTAATAGAAGTTGTTCGTAGACGACGGAAAGAGTTACGCCAGCGAGCAATTGCCCACAAAGGTGGGTGTTGTCAGGTATGTGGATACGATCGATGTATGGAAGCTTTGGAGTTTCATCATACGAGTTCTTCGCACAAGGATTTTGGTATTTCCAGCAAAGGGTACACCCGCAGTTGGGAGAAAGTTCGCGAAGAATTAAGGAAGTGCATACTCGTGTGTGCGAATTGTCATCGTGAGATTCATGCAAAGTTGCAGCCTCCGTGGGAAACCACGGTTGAACAACTGGGTGAATTCAGGGAAGCCTAAACTAACTTTGTAGCATGGTAACCCTGAGCGAAGCCTGCTGAAGGGTTTGAAGTAAGCAGGAACGTGCAGAGACTAGAGGCTGAGGAACCCAACCAATAAAGCCTCACAAGCGCCCGGCGCCCTCATCTGGTGTACTTTCACTAGATGGGCGATGAGATAGTCCGAACCTAAGAGAAATCTTGGGGCTTTCGTAACCGATGGGTTGTAGGTTCGAGTCCTACCCGAGGAGCCTTCACGAGGAGGGCTGTGAGTATCGAGGCTCACAGCTCTGCCCTTTATTCTTCCGGAAAAACGCACCTCAATAATTACCCTTAGACCTAGTAAATTTCACCCCAGGTCCTAAATTTATAATTAGGAAAGGACCTAGCGCTAATGCTATTATCGGGTATAGAGACTGGTCTCGGTAGAGGCTTCCTGTAGGCGTGTCACAAGCAGGCACTCTACGGACGAATGAACAAAAGACGAAGAGAAGTCGATCTCTGATCCAGAACCTAGATCTTACGACACTTCACTATCAGCGACCTTTTCGGAGAGGATCGTCATGTATAATGACTTCTTTGGCTTTCGTGAACGCCCCTTTAGCGTCACTCCTGATCCCCGCGTTTTCTATATGCGTTTTCTGGACCAAAATGATCACCGATTCTGATGCAACGTGATCATCGATTCTGATGCAAGTTGATCAGTGATTCTGGTTCAACGTGATCAGTAAGACACCGAAACCAGAATGGGTGATCAAG
>VGTJ01000276.1 GCA_016874775.1 Deltaproteobacteria bacterium | reverse complement strand
CTCCGACGATGAGTTTCAAGCGCTCAATATCAAACCCGGTAAGTTTCATGGCGATTGGAACTATACGCTTCTTCCTCGCTCTTAATCGGCAACTTAATTCTTGCCCATGCCTAAAGATGCGCCACCGTTACCAGTACGGCGTTATCGCGACGAATTTATCGCCTATGTTGAGAAAATCGACCTCGTTTCAGATTCGCCATTTTTCAGTGCCTACGGGAATCTCACTGTGCAGGACATTTTGGCGATGCAGGAGGGAACCCAGAAATGAATACACCAACACCGCTCGTTGTCAGCAAAAGAAGCGTGGGAATTCCTCCTCTCCCGTTGCACGATATTCAAGGGCTGATTCTGTGTGATTATGGTCTACCGGCGGTGCGTCATTTCTTTGTTCGTGTCGAGCACCCAGAAGCTGGGCGGCGACTTGTCCGAACACTGATACGCAATTCACCGCCAGACTTGCACATCATGACCGCCGCAGAGTGGACCGCGCAGGTTGGTTGGTCTTCCGCGCTGAACGTGGGCTTTACGTATACAGGGCTACAGGCACTGCACCTGCCGGAAGCAACACTCGCGTCCTTTGCCGGAGCGAAAGCCTTTGTCGCCGGAGCTGTTGAGCGTGCGACGCTCATTGGTGACTGCGGCAAGAGCGCCCCGCACCGATGGCGAGGTAATCTGAACTCACGAGAAGTGCATGTCATGTTTTCCGTGTATGCAGAAAAAGAGAAACTGGCAGTGCTCGGTGCTTCGTTTCGGGAGCTGATCCGCCAACATGAGTGCACGGTTTTGCACCATGAAGATGGTGCGGTCTTAGAAGACGGCCCGCCACAGAGGGAGAAGCTTCCTGGCGTGTTGATCCACTTTGGCTATCGTGATGGGATATCGCAACCTGTGATTGCGGGCGCACCAAACCCGCAATACGCTACAGTGAATCCCACCCTCGTGGCTCCTGGCGCGTTTCTCCTCGGCCATCCAAGCCAATGGGAAGGATTCCAATATCCCGTTCCGCACCCATTGGACTTTGGGCGTAATGGGAGCTTTGCCGCGTTTCGCATTCTGCAGCAGGATGTCGAGGGTTTTGAGGCATATTTGAGCACGGCTGCTGCTGTTACGAAGCTCGACCGCGAAAAGATTGCCGCTAAGATTTGTGGCCGCTGGCTTAATGGTGTCGCGCTCACGGCGAAAACGCCATCCACACTGCCCTCAATACCGCCAGATCATCAGCTAAACGACTTTGCTTTTACTGATGACGCGCAAGGACTCGTCTGTCCGTTTGATGCACATATTCGTCGCACCAATCCGCGGGGCGATTCGGTGGCCGGCGCCGATGGTGATCGACACCCAATCGTACGTCGTGGGATGCCATACGGTCCCAAATATGATCCTGTAACCCGCGACCAACACGAGCGCGGGCTCTTAGGAGTGTTTGTCTGCGCCAGCATTGAGGACCAATTTGAGTTTCTCATGACAAGTTGGATCAATCGCGGTGGTTTTCGGCCAGAGCTGACCAGCGCCAGCAAGGACTTGATCACAGGAAATAACACACTGGGAGAGACAGGATTTCAGTTACCGACGGCGTCTGGCATGGTTACGCTACCACCATTTGCCGACTTTGTGACCACCCGCGGCGCAGCGTACTGTTTCCTGCCGAGTATCACCGGGCTGACGTATATTGCGGATTTATAGCAGGGTACTACGGTGCCCAGTGGATGACTTCCATACTCATCGCCCTTCGACAGGCTCAGGGCGAACGGGAAAAACAGGCTCAGGGAACGATCTCCGTTCGTGCCGAGCCTGTCGAAACATGAACGGCGCAATGACAGCTATTCCTTAACTACAAGCCATTGCTGGGCAGGGAAAAAGTCGAAAGCTATGGAGGTGGGATGCAGGCAATTGCCATGAGGTCTACACAGCCCTCTTTAGCAGCCGCTCCCTCACTGTGGCATCCGTCGCAATATCAATGGCAGTCCACGCCATAGCAAGGCCACCATCGAGGACCGCCTTATCCGCAGCGGGAGTTGCGCAGTGCGCAGTGAACTCCGGTTGGTGATTGACGGCAGGTGTTGAGTCAATGCCGATCATGGGATGGATAGAGGGCATGGCAAGCGACACGTTGCCCATGTCAGTCGATCCGGCGGCGCGCTCTCTGATCGGGCCAAGCTCGCGCATCTTGCGGCCTAGCGCTTCGATATTGCGTTGATAGAGCGCTGCCATATCGAGATCGGAAACATGTTCTGCGTACGGCTTTTGACCGCCGAAAACTTCGAACTCTGCGCCAGTAGCGAGGGCACCGGCTTCAAAGCAACGCAGTACTTTTTGTTTTATGCTGTCTAATTCGGCGAGGGTTTTTGCTCGGACGATGTATTTCGCTGCAGTATGCGCAGGGATGACATTCGGAGCATCCCCACCTTTGGTGATAATGCCATGGATGCGGTCAGTCTGCCGAATGTGTTGTCGCAGCAGACCAATCGCAGTCTGCGCTACGGTGAGTGCATCTGCAGCGTTGATGCCGCGATCGGGAAACGCCGAAGCATGTGCTTCTTTGCCTGTGTATCGCACTTCGAACATCGAGCAGGCGATAATCGCAGGATCGACCACATCGAACGGGGCAGGGTGGACCATCATCGCAGCGTGTATTCCTTTGTACCCCCCACGTTCAAGGAGAAGGATTTTTCCGCCACCGTCCCCTGCTTCTTCTGCGGGGGTGCCGAGAACACTGACTGTGAGGCCAACGTCATCGGCGACTTTAGCTACCGCGATTGCTGCGCCGACAGCCATTGCGGCAATGAGGTTATGCCCGCAGGCGTGACCAATGCCAGGTAAGGCATCGTACTCAGCACAAATGCCGATATGGAGCGGCCCATGGCCTGCGCGAGCGATGAACGCTGTGGGAAGGTTACAAAAGCCCTTTTGCACGGCAAAGCCAGCATCGCTGAGCATGTCAGCCAGCCACGCCGACGATTTTTCTTCTTCAAATCCCAATTCGGGGTGAGCATGAATGCGATGACTCAAAGCAATTAAACTGTCTTGCGCTGCAGTGAAACGTTCACGAGCTCCGGCTTTGGCGTCCATAGTGTCCTCCTTATCGTGGGGCCGACGCTACCATGTCGTACCAGGCCACTCAAGTTCATGAGCGCTCTTCGTTACAGTATTGTGCAGCGTGCGCTATGCGTACGACCGACGCTGAGGGAAGTGTCGACAACTGTTGCGAGGCAGTCATTCTTATGATTTGAAACAGAAGAGAGGGAAAGAAAACAGGAGCTATGGCAGACCAAGTGAAACCTGATGAAACGGTACGGTTAGATCGTTGGCTATGGGCCGCGCGCTTTTACAAAAGCCGATCGTTAGCCGCGGATGCGTGTGATGGGGGGAAAGTTGAGGTCAACGGTCACCCAGCCAAACCTCACAAGCTGGTGCGTGCGAATGACGCAATCGTCTTTACCCATCCGAGCGGCCCGAAAGAACTCAAAGTGCTGGGACTTTCTGAGCAGCGTGGTCCCTACGTAGAGGCGCGTTTGTTGTACGAAGACCACTCGCCGCCCCCACCGCCTCGCGAAAAGGGATTCTATATTGCCCCACCGCCACTACGTTCGCCCGGTTTGGGACGACCGACGAAACGAGAACGGAGAGAGACGGAACGGCTGCGAGGACGGTGAGAACAATGAAAAATGAAAAAATAATAATGGAGAATGAAAAATGATAGGAAGCGATGGACAATGGAGGAGAGGATAAGTGATCGGAAATGAAAGATCCCTTCCTGACATTCTCAATTTTGCATTTTTCATTTTGCATTTGCGAAGCACAACGGAGTACCTATGATCGATCTACGTAGCGATACCGTAACCTTACCGAGCCCAGCGATGCGGGAAGCCATGTACCGCGCTGAGTTGGGCGATGATGTCATGGGCGAAGATCCGACCGTCAACCGCTTGGAGGAAAAAGCCGCGGAACGCATGGGTAAAGAAGCCGCGTTATTTGTCGTCAGTGGCACGATGGGCAACCTCGTGTCGCTGCTGGCCCATTGCCAGCGTGGACAAGAGGCGATTCTTGGCGATAACTCGCATATCTATAACTACGAAGCGGGTGGGGCATCAGCGCTGGGCGGCATTGTCTTTCATCCGGTTCCGACCGGGCGGTTTGGTGATTTGCCAGTTGAAGCGGTAAAAAGTGCCATTCGTCCGGCGGCGACCAATCTCCATTATGCATCACCAGGAGTGATTTGTATTGAGAATACCCACAATCGCTGTGGCGGGACCGTGGTGCAACCCATGATGTTCCGTTCGTTACGAGATATCGCCGATGCCGCTGGTTTGCCGATTCATCTTGATGGCTCGCGGATTCTCAATGCAGCTGTAGCTTCGGGCTGTTCGGAGACGAAGTTCACACAGTATGTTGATTCGGTGCAGTTCTGTTTATCAAAAGGTCTGGCTGCGCCGGTTGGTTCGTTGCTGTGTGGCAGTAAAGAGTTCATTGCTCGTGCTCGCCGAATACGGAAGATGGTCGGTGGTGGTATGCGACAAGCTGGAGTGATTGCCGCGGCAGGTCTCGTTGCGTTGGGGGAAATGACCGAGCGGTTGACTGAAGATCATTACAACGCACGTATTCTCGCGAATGACCTGGTCGATTTGCCGGGCATGACGCTCGATCTTGATACCGTGCAGACCAACATCGTCATTTTCGGACCGCAGAAACCTCCACCAGAAGGCCCCTCTTTTGCGCAGACGCTGGCACGTGAAGGCGTGAAAATTGGCGACATCGGCAATGGCCGTTTCCGCGCTGTCACTCACTATGGGATTACGGGGAAGGATATTGAGGAGGCGGTGAAAGTGATACGGAGAGTATGGGCGGAGACGAATAAGGTGTAGGCTAAATGACGGAGCGAGACGATTGTCAAATGGAGGGCGGGCATTCAAGGTTCCCATAGCTCACGCTCTGGGCTGTAAAATGTCGCCCCTAACGGGGCTCGGTGACCAATGCAGGACTTACGCTTGAGGACCACAAGTATCATTTTAGGGATATGATTACCAAGAAGCAGTACGTCGAATATTTGGTGAGCACGCCGAAGAATTGCACCTGTAC
>VGTJ01000275.1 GCA_016874775.1 Deltaproteobacteria bacterium | reverse complement strand
TCTTCCAAATGCTCGGCCAGATACGTACAGGTGCAATTCTTCGGCGTGCTCACCAAATATTCGACGTACTGCTTCTTGGTAATCATATCCCTAAAATGATACTTGTGGTCCTCAAGCGTAAGTCCTGTGTTGATTTTATCTCGACTGTTGTGTTTGGGAGCAGAGCTGAATCTGGAACCCGGATCGGGGGGAATTTGATCCTTCCATGAGGAGAATGGTAGCATCTGACCATCCCCAACCGCTATGCGAGAGGAGCGTTCGCCGATGCACCAGTCACAACTTAAGGAAAACTCCTTGTGTTTTAGGTGGAGTGCAGCGCGTATGGGTTCCTTCTCCCGCCGGGAGAAGGTCAGGATGAGGGTACCAAGAGACAAAACCCGCTATTGTTTATCCCCTCACCCTAGCCCTCTCCCTGAGGGAGAAGGAATTATGCTGCTGCTAACGGCTTAAGTTGTGACTGATGCCCTGGGATAGGGCACCCACGTGGGGATGCCTCTACAAGACCAATCCAGACGGAACCATTGCCTCTCCTCCCTTGTTGTCCTGTATATCGCAGGGATAAAGTAGGGCCTGCGCAAAGGAGGTCCTATGATTCGCGAATATAAATTTCCGCAACTTGAGAAAGTGATTTTTGGTGCTGGATCGATTGCTCGCGTGACCAAAGAGATGGAGCGCTTTGGTAAAGAGCGCGCATATATTTTGACCGGGAAGACGTTGGCGACGAGGACCGACCTGGTCCGTAAGCTGGAGACGTTGCTTGAAGATAAGTGGGTTGGTACCTACAGCAGTTGCCAGCAGCATGTACCGAGCAGCAATATCACTGAAGCGACGAAGCGCGCGCGTGAGGCGCAAGCTGACCTGATCATCAGTTTTGGTGGCGGAAGCCCGGTCGATGCGGCGAAGATTGTTGCTCTGGAATTACTGGGCGATCGGCCACAAGAGGCCATTCCGCAGATCGCTATTACCACGACCCTCTCTGCCGGTGAGTTTACCCCGTTCGCTGGGTGGACGGATGAAAAGACGCGCATCAAAGCCGTCCGTGCTGATCCGCGCATTGTGCCAAAGATTGTTATCCTTGATCCTGAGCAGACGGTCGCAACCCCAACCCAGCTGTGGGCATCGACTGGCATGAAAGCTCTGGATCATGCGATTGAGGCGTTGTGGTCGGTGAACCCACAACCAGTGACTGATGCGCTGGCCATGGAAGCGATTCGCAAACTCCGAGTGAACTTGCCGTTGTCGGTGAAAGAACCAAAGAACATTGAGGCGCGTGGTGAGTGCCAAGTCGCTGCGTGGCTATCGATCTTTGGCCTCGGCAATGTCGGGGTGCGCTTAAGCCATATCTTCGGCCATCAAATCGGCGCGCGTTGGGACGTTCCGCATGGTGTGACGTCCTGTATCACCATTCCGCATTGTATGCGTTTCCTCGCGCCGCAGACCTTACCGCAACAAGCGATGATTGCCGAAGCGTTTGGCATTAAGACCGAAGGACGCAAACTCGAAGATGTTGCTGAAGAAGCTGCGCGTACCGTCGAAGCGTTTATCGACTCATTTGGTGTCCCGCGCAGACTGCGTGATGTCGGTGCCAAAGAAAGCGAACTCCCCGCTGTCGCACATGCAGTGATCGAAGAGAGTGCCATGTGGCATAAGCAGCAAGGGGCAGAAGAGGCGTTGCTCGGGTTGTTGCGACAGATGTGGTAGTGGAAAGGCTATAGGCTGTAGGCTTCAGGCTGTAGGGGAAAACGACAAAACGAAACGGAGAATCGGAGAATCGGTGAATCGGGGCTCGCAACGGTGGGGTGGTGCCGGGCATCAGTCACAACTTAAGCCGTTAGCAGCAGCATAATTCCTTCTCCCTCAGGGAGAGGGCTAGGGTGAGGGGATAAACAATAGCGGTTTTTGTCTCTTGGTACCCTCATCCTGACCTTCTCCCGGCGGGAGAAGGAACCCTACACGCTGCGCTCCACCTCAAACACAAGGATTTTTCCTTAAGTTGTGACTGGCGGTCGCCGGGTCTCCCATTCGCCCGTTCGCCCATTCGGTTTTGTGTCACCCCTTCAGCTAAGGCAAATTGAAAGCGTGCTATGACACAACTACGTTTCATCGAGGAGAAGCCCCGTTCAACGCCAATCAAGGCTGAGACCGACGTGCTTGTGATCGGCGGCGGTTCGGCTGGTGTCTCTGCCGCAGTTGCCGCGGCGCGTAACGGTGCCGATGTCATGCTGGTTGAGCGGCTTGGCTATCTGGGCGGTTTGGCGACGGGTGGGTTGATCATTTTACTGTTGACGCTCGATGATGGTCGCGGGCAACAAGTGATCGCTGGTTTGTGTCAAGAAGTGACCGACCGTCTCGCCAAGCGCGGTGCGGCAATGTTTCCGCCGAAAACAGAGTGGGGGAATGAAGACGAAAACTTGATTCGCCGTGATCAGAGTTGGGGCTTGGTGTGGGGGCACGGGCCACATCGCGTGCGGTACTCAGTGGCTTATGATCCCGAGGAGTTCAAATTCGCGCTGAACAACATGGTTGAAGAAGCGAAGGTGAAGCTGCTGCTCCATTCGTATGCTTGCGACGCGATTGTCGAAGAGGGGCGTATTAAAGGTGTGACGTTTCAGAGTAAATCTGGTCGCTTTGCCATTCTTGCTAAAGTGGTGATCGATGCGAGCGGTGACGGTGACATCTTTACCTCCGCTGGCGCGGCCTATGAGAGTGAAGAAGTCCTGCCGTGGCTCTGGTTCGCTATGGGCGGAGTCGAAAACGCGCAAGAGGCTATCCAAGATGGGGGCTGGTTTTTTCACACTATCGGTGAAGGTAAAGTCCTGTTGCCCTGGGGCGCTGCGGAGCGCGTCACGCGAAAAATCGACGCAACCAAACCTGAAGATCTGACCTATGCTGAACTCGAATGTCGCAAACGCGTAATGGAGGTTGTTGACCGTCTGCGTAAAGAAACGCCAGGCTTCGCCAAAGCTCACCTCTGTCACATTGCGGATCAACTCGGAGTGACTGAAAGTCGTCGTTTAGTTGGTGAGTATATGGTCGGGCGCGATGATATCGATACCCCGTGTGATGATGTCATTGCCGTCACCGGCCATTGGACCAAATACGAAGCGCTCTATTACATTCCCTATCGCTCGTTATTGCCCAAAGAATTCTCGAATCTACTGGTTGCTGGTCGTTGTATCTCTGTTGATCACCGCGTGCACCATGCGACGAAGGAGGTTCCACCGTGTATGGCCACCGGTGAAGCGGCAGGCACCGCAGCAGCACTAGCCGTGCGCGCGGGGATTGACCCGAAGGCGCTCAATGTGGATAAGCTGCAAAAAACGTTGCAGGAGCGTGGAGCGATTTTGCGGATCTAAAAAGAGGGACTAGGGGCTAGAGGCTGGGGACTTGCAGGAAAAAACTAGTCCCAGCCCCATAACGTTCTACTGACTACTTTTTTCGAACCACGAATCACGAACACGAGTCACGAAATGCGAAAGGGGAACAACCATGGCGACCGTCGCTGAACTCTGTACTAAAACCCTCACTGAAGTTGCTGCACTGATTAAAAAGAAAGAAGTCTCGCCAGTCGAACTGACTGGTGCGATGCTGGATCGCATCGCTGTACACGAAAGCAAGCTGCACAGTTATCTGACGATTACTGCTGAGCTGGCGCTGCGACAAGCGAAAGAGGCGGAGCAGGAAATCGCGGGCGGCAAATATCGCGGGCTACTGCACGGTATGCCGATTGCCGTAAAGGATCTCTGCTTCACTAAAGGGATTCGCACAACCTGTTCGTCAAAAATTCTCTTTGACTGGGTGCCGGATCACAACGCGACCGTCGTTGATAAACTGAACGCGGCTGGTGCGGTGCTCCTTGGTAAGTTGGGAATGACGGAGTTTGCCCTTGGTGGCTATCACCCGTCGATTCCTGCCCCGGTCAATCCGTGGAATGCTGACCGTTGGCCTGGAGCGTCTTCGAGCGGGTCCGGCGTGGCCACAGCAGCCTCGTTGTGTTTCGGTTCGCTGGGGTCAGATACTGGTGGCTCAATTCGCTTTCCCTCGGCTGCCTGTGGCATTGTCGGTGTAAAGCCAACCTACGGCAAAGTGAGTCGTTACGGCGTCTTCCCTCTGGGGGAATCGCTGGATCATATTGGTCCGATGACACGTTGCGTCGAGGACTCGGCAATTATGCTACGTGCGATAGCTGGGTTTGATCCCAAAGATCCGACAACCCGACGAGTCACCGTTCGTGACTATCTGGATATGTTGCGCAACGGCGTCAAAGGGGTACGCATCGGGGTCGATGCTGACTATTGTCGCAAAGGTGCTGATTCACAAGTCAGTGCGTCTGTCTTGGCGACGACGAAAGTCTTCCAAGAACTCGGTGCGGAGATCCACGAGGTGAAGTTCCAGCTTACTGACGATCCTTTCTGGTTCACGATCTGCGCGGCAGAAGCAGCGGCTGCGCATGAGCAGTTTTATCCTGCACGTGCGGCTGACTATGGCACGATGTTTCGATCGTTCCTGGAGGATGGGGGCAAAGTAAAGGGCACTGAATACGCCCAAGCCTATGTGAAACGACAGGCCGTATGTCGCATGTTTGATGATATTCTGCAGAAGGTCGATCTCTTTCTCTGTCCGTCTCTCCCGCGGGTGCCGATGCCTCTCAAAGATTTTCCGCCTGATGCGCCTCTCTCACGTGAGGCAAGCCTTGGGCTGCTTCGCCATACCGCACCGTTCGATCTCACTGGCAGTCCGACTATTTCGGTGCCTTGCGGTTTCAGTACCGATGGTCTTCCCTTGAGTCTGCAATTGATCGGACGCCATGACGAAGAGGGATTAGTCATGCAAGCCGGTTATGCGTACGAGCAAGCAACTGAGTGGCATACGCGGCAGCCGAAGTTGTAAGATCAGGACTTACGCTTTGGACCTTAACAAGCCGTGACATGAGGGTTTTGTAGTTCAGCGCGAAGGTAATGACTAAACAAACTCTCCCGCACGGCATACAGGGTCTGGCCCAGTTCTTGAGCTTTCACTTTCAAGGATACCCACGCATGATAACAACATGCTAAGTGATTGCGCTGTGCCCGCGCCGCCC
>VGTJ01000274.1 GCA_016874775.1 Deltaproteobacteria bacterium | reverse complement strand
AAGAAGCTCTTCAATTGTGTCCATTCGGTCATGGTCAGGTCCGTTGGATAAACTCGCGGCAGTGTATTCATCCCTCAAGCTTACCAATCCCTTTTTCAAAACACTCTCTTAGGAAGAAAGAGGAGTCGTGCGAGAAGACAGTTGGGATGCGGGTGACATGGGCTGTGGAGAGCTGATCGTGCTCTTGCGCAAACGCGTGCGGGCCCTGATTCCCGGTGGCGTACTGCACTTAACTGCGCGTGATCCTGGTGCAGTGGAGGATATCCCTGCCTGGTGCCGTTTGACTGGACATTTCCTGCGTAACGCCGAGCATCCGTTTTACGATATCGAACGCAAGAAGGAGGACTGACGATGGCCGGAAAACTGTGTGTGTCATTAACCAATGCCAAGAATGATACTGACAAGGCGACAGTTGCTTTTGTGATTGCCAATGCGGCAGTTGGGTCGGACCAGGAAACGCTGGTGTTCTTGAGTACCGAAGGCGTGCGACTGGCGGTCGAGGGCTATGCGGATGATATTCACGAAACGGGATTCGCGCCGCTCAAAGAGTTAATGGCCAATTTCGTCGAAGCTGGGGGAACCATTTTTGTCTGCTCGCCCTGTTTCAAAAAACGTGGGCTGGATGAAAACACGCTGGTCAAAGGTGCGAAGATCGTTGGTGGTGCGAAGCTGGTCGAGTTTCTTGCCAGTGGCGCGCCGTGTGTCTCGTATTAATGGGAGGTAACGTCACCAAGGAGTTGACGTGAGCGGCGCACAACATCCCTACACTCCTACGGCAAGTTTTGATGGCGGCGATCTTGATTGCGGCAACGGTTTGCTATTGTTGATTCGTAAGCATATCGATCCGTTGGCTCCTGGGGCATTGTTGGAAATTCTCTCAACCGAGTCTTCAGTTGTTGAAGATCTCCCAGCGTGGTGTCGGCTGACCGGCAACGCGTTCGTATCGCATATCCGCCAGGGTGCTCAACATCGTTTCCTGGTGAGCAAAGGACCGCTACGAGAGCCTGTTCCTGCTGCGGTTGATTCGGTGCCTGCTGCCGCGCCAGCCACATTACCACGGCTGCATAAGGAACCTGCACCGATTACACAGCCGATTCTGCCAGTGGTTATTCCTCCACAGCTGCCACCTCCTGCACCGGCCCCAACGATTCTGCCACTATCGGTGATGGGGATCGGCAGTTGGCCTCGTCCGCTGTGGTTGCTGCGCGCGCTCACGGATCATGTAGAAGGGCGCATGTCCGATGACGAATTCACCCAGACTGCCGATGATGCGGTACGCTTGGTAGTGGCGGCGCAACAGCGGGCACGTATCGATGTCTTCACTGACGGTGAACAGCGGCGGGATAACTACGCGAGTTTTGTCGGGGGACTGTTGGACAATTGCCAGCTCATACCCATCACCGATCTATTGCCCTATGTAGACGATACTGATGAGTTTGCGCGGGAATTGCAGGCGTTGGATGTTCCGGCGGGGAAAGTGCGCCATCCGGCAGTGTTTGGGCCACTGGGACGGCGCCATGCGCTTGCCGTGCATGAAGGTACGTTTTTACGGCAACTAACCTCCGCGCCGGTAAAAGTCGCGCTACCGGGGCCGTATCTCCTCACGCGCACGATGTGGATGGAGTGTATTGCCGATCGTGCCTATGCGACACGAGAAGCCCTGGCGCAGGACATCGTGCGGGTCTTGCGCGAAGAGGTTCACTTCCTGTTAGCAGCTGGAGTTGCGCTTGTGCAACTTGATGAACCCGTCTTGACGGAAGTGGTGTTTGGTCGCGCGTCGCAGAATCGGACGTTTATGTGTGGAGCACTAGGAGAGAAACGCGAGCCCGCCGAGGAACTTGCGTTTGCGGAGATGTTGATCAATTGCGTGGTTGCCGGCTTACCCCGAGATCGCCTGGCCTTGCATGTCTGTCGGGGCAATTGGACGCCAGACGAGAGTGTGGCGCTCGCGGGGGATTATCGCCCGCTGGTGCCGCTGCTCAGTCACGTCAATGTCGGGACGCTGTTCCTTGAACTTTGTACGCCCCGCGCCGGTGAGGTCGATGTCCTCACCGATTTGCCACAGGAGAAGCGCATCGGCGTTGGGGTCGTCAATCAAAAGTGTGCCAGCGTGGAAAGTTTTGATGAGGTTGTCGCCAAAGCCGAACAGGCGATTGCCGTATTTGGAGTTGAGCGGGTGTTGCTCACGCCGGACTGTGGCTTTGCTACGTTTGCCGATAACCCGATCGCGTCGGCAGTGCAGGCCGAGCAAAAACTTGCGGTGATCAAGAAGGCGGCGCAGCTCCTCCAGCAGCGGTATCACATAAAGTAGGTGCCGCTTATCCGGTGGGCATCAGCGTGAGACACCTGACCAAAGAAGTGGCTGTCTAAGTCAGACTAACAAAAGATTTGCACACTTCGGCTCACGAGATTTTACCCCTCAGAGAAAAACGTGCTGTTTCATTCCTATACCTCTTGAACTGAGTGCAGAAGACGGGCTATCTGTTGACCATGAAATGTTGCGATGCGCTGCTTGTGTCGCCAGCGAATGAGACAGTGAGATACAACACTGGGCAGAGTAATCCATCCAGACAGACCAGCAGTCGTCCTGGGAGTCCGAAGGCGTCGCCAGAATGGAGCGGCAGCATCCACTGTAGAAAGATGTCACCAGCAGTGCCAGACTGCGTATCCATCAGACCGGCAATTGCTCCAGTGTGTTTATCAACCTACACGGTGCGGCGATCGATAAGACCCAGGGCAGGAATGTCTTTCTTGGTAATCCAGTACACCTTCATGTCCTCAGGGAAGTACGTGCCAGCAAGCGTGCCTTCTGGATATTGCTGCCGACCAGCACTCGTCTTCGTCTACGTTCTTGCTTTGTTCTCGCCGATACGCTTTGGGTGATGTAGGCGCGTTCGTCATCCGTCAGCTCGCTCCGTTGGCCTAACCAACGCTCGGCTTCGCTCAGTAATGCTCCGCGTAGTACATCATCCTTATCCTGGTTGGTTCGTAACCATTCCTCACGAGCCGTACGTAAACGCTCGCGCCATAGCAAGAACTCGCGATCTTGGTTGAGCCACTCTTTGAGCCGCTGCCAGTGACGAATTAAGGCTTCATGGGCAACTTCGACGGTTTCAGTCTGGCTACCAGCGATAGTATTGGTTACCAACAGCCGCTGGGTTGCGAGCGATGTCACCAACGGGCGGAGTGATGTCACCAACAGGCGGGTTGTTTCTTTCAGTTCAACGAAGGTCGCACGGCGGCGTGTATCCTCGCCGGTTGGAGAAGGGCGTACCAACTGCAGAAATACACGCTGCACCGCCTGTTTTTCGACCTCAGAGAGACGTCCATACGCAGCTTCAGCCGCGTTCGCCAGTGCACCTTGCACGCCACCCATCTGTTCATAGGGGTGATGACGTAACCTGCCGCTGTCGTTACTGGCATCTTCCCACAGTTTTTGCAGGACGAAGGCCAACAGCGGCAGATTGCCAGGCTCTTCGCCGACATCATCGAGAATGCGATTGACCAATCCGGATTCGAAAGCCGCCTGCACAGCCTGTGCTGGTTGCTCAATCGCCGCTTGTAATTCGTCACGCTGCATTGGTCCAAGATTGACCTGTGCATCTTGCATGCAATCGGATAACGGACGGTAGGCGAGCGCATGACCAACAAAGTCACCACGCAGCGTTAGCACCACAGACAGTGACTTTGCGGTACTGGCAGCCAACAACTCGTCGATAAAACGGCGACGCTCGTCGTCATTGTTGGTGAGGGTGTACAACTCTTCCCATTGATCGACGATCAACATGACGCGAGCGGTGCCTTGTTGTTTCTCCAGGACGCGCTGGATCACATCACGGACATGCAAGTCACCACTGATAAACGCGTCGGCTTGTTTGTTGATCTGGATTAAACGATCAGTCTCGTCCAATTCAGGTTCTAATAACGGCAGCAACGCGGCAGCCAGGTTGTACAATGGGCGATCATTGGGAACGATGGTGACAATCTCCCAGGGATGGTGAATGTCCTTACGCAGTTGCGGGACTATTCCAGCTCGTACCACCGACGACTTCCCACTGCCAGACGAACCGACTCACGACCACTATGCACTGTAAGTGAGTATGTAGCCCAATGGGGTCAGCGATGTAAAGGGGCGGGGAATAAGGGGGTAAAAGGCGAAAAGGCGAAAAGGGAAAAAGGATACAGCAATTCCCAATATGGAGAGGTGTGGGTCAGCGCTGTAGGCCGGGATAAGACCGCAGGCCGTTCCCGGCGCGCTCTTGCTGGCAAATATTTTTTTGCGTTTTATGTATTCTCCCCTGGGTCTCTTGGCCATTGCCCCGCAAGATGGTATGGCGACGAAAAAAAAGGAGGCGACTATGAGTAATGCCGCAAAAGATGCTCGACCAGCATCGCGTTCGTATGCCGAAACGAATCCAAAACTGTACTCGTTTCTGGAGTGGATGGAACAACAAGATGCAGAGTACGCGCAAGCGTTCCGCGCTTACACTGAGAAAGGGACCGGTGAAGGGCGGACTTTGCCGGTTAAGTATCGTGAGATGATCATGAGTGCGGTTCTGGTTTTCTCGGGTCGTCAAGAAGGGGCCGAGGCGCATCTCAAACGGGCGATCGAGTACGGTGCGACCAAGCGTGAGTTATTTGAAGCAGGGCAATCGGCTGGTGTGCCTGGTGGTGGGATCACTGTTGGTTTGTGGATGCAGATTCTGACGCAGTTGGATAAGGAAGGGGCGCTTAAGAATGGGTAACCTCTCCGGGAAAATGAATCGGAGAAACGGAGACGGGGAGAATCGGAGAACGTAGAGATCAGAAAAGAAAGAATAGTTTGGGTTCGTACATGAGGCATCACCCTCACCCTAGCCCTCCTCATAAGGGTAGGTTTTTTATCCAAGCCACAATTGGCGCGGATTTCCCCTCGTGAGGAGCCGCGTGTTCGTCATGCCCGCGCAGCTTGTCCCCGGTCATTAGGGCAATGGTATTAAGTTAAGCCACGACCTTGCGGATGTGGGTTCCTTCTCCCACCGGGAGAAGGTCAGGATGAGGGGATCGAAAAGCCAGCAGCCTTATATTTCATCCCCTCACCCTAGCCCTCTCCCT
>VGTJ01000273.1 GCA_016874775.1 Deltaproteobacteria bacterium | reverse complement strand
GTCGCCCGCGTTCATCCAGCTCTTCGACCAGACTTCGATACTTAGACCGAAGCCAGCACACAATGGTCTCGTCTCTCATCCCTGCTCTTGTGCAGAGGCTCTCCACTCCGGTCAATCACTATTGCGGTAAGTTGTTTCCTGCCACCGCCTAACGTATCGATTTGCGCACGGCTGTCGCCTTTGAAGGCAATTTCACAGAGGCCGACACGATCTTTATGGAAGGTATCTGTGGCAAAGCGTTGGTCAGCTTTCTTGATCCAGAAGCTCATATCTTTGCCCATCCACCCTTTCATGGCTCCGTAGTCGTGCTCGCCGCCACTGTAGCCAATCTTCGGCATGAGCCAGCTATAGAACCGGCCTGCTTGTTCGAAGTTGTTCACTGTCACGATGGTATGATCAATTCCTGCCATACGTCCTCCTGTTTAGCGCTTACGATGCATTCATTTCTGGGTGACAAACATCACACGGTGTATAGCCCATCGCGTTGGCACGACTACGCGACGGAATGAAGGTTCGCTCGCCAGCCGACTGATCTTTGAGTGATGGACACCGGGGAAGACAAAAACAACGACTCTGTCGCCAGCCGACATACATCCGCTCTTTGGCAATGACGAGCCCCTTTGCTCCCTCTACGACTGGAATCCCCTCGATGGCGAGAATCTGCTGCTTGATACCGGTGAGATTGCCGGCGTAGCCAGTCAGTGCGCCATCACTGCCAATCACGCGATGACACGGAATATGAATCGGGATCGGATTAAAACGCAAAGCTTGGGCGACGGCCCGTACCGCCTTCGGCTGGCCAATAGTATCGGCGATGCTTTGATACGTGACGACCGTGCCGTAGGGAACCTCGGCAGTGGCGCGCAACACCTCACGCTGAAAATCACTGCGCATCAACGTGTCATCAACAAGCCAGTCCAACGTTTGTAACTTTCCTGCGAAGTAGTCCTGTAACTTGTGCGTGAACTCGGCAACCGCTGAACTGTCGTGTTCGATCGTAAACACCTCTTGCAGATGGTCTCCTGGCGATTGTTTCTCGTCTGAACGAACGAACTCCACCAGCGCGATCCCTTTGTCGGTTTTCCCGATGCGAATATCACCGACCGGCGAGTGCCAGACATCAAACACCAGGCGTGGCCGGGGATGGCCTGCCAACCGAGTCTCAAGCGTACGGCGGGCCTCTGGTAACCCAGGCATGGTACCACCTCCTTTATGCGAGAGGACAGTCAACTGTTGAGAGAGGGAACGATATTGATCTACCAGTGCCGTACATGACGGACAGCCAAGCAGATGTGTACGGACGCGAAGGCTAAGGTGAGATGGAGCTTCACCCAACACTTCGGCGATAATATCGTTTTCCACAAAACCACACGGCAGACGATGAGAAGAGGGATTACGCATATATCATTCCTCCGAGGTACGAGTACGGCGTGAAGGCTGTTGTGTATCGGCGATGAGCGAGAGCCGCAGCTTGCGCAGGGCGTGATAGACATGCGCACGTGCGCTCTCTGCGGAACAGTCAAGGTTACTGGCAATCGCTTCGTAATCGAGTCCTTCAAATTGGCGTTGAATCAAGGCAGACCGCTGATGGAATGGTAGCGTATTGATCGCGGCGAAAAGAGTTTCCGCGGTTTCGCGGGCAATCATAGTTTGCTCCGTATCAGAAGTGTTGGGTGAAAAGACGGAATAATCATACCCGTGTCCGTGTTCTTCCGCGACCAATACTCTCGTGCGTCGTTGACGGTCGCGGACATAGTTCTTTGAAACATTGACGGCAATCCGTATCAGCCACGCGCGCAGGTCAGCATCGCGAGGAAGCGCAAGATAGGCCCGGTGTGCGCGCAGGAACGTTTCTTGAAAGAGATCTTGCGCATCGTGGATATTGCGCGTGAACCGGACCAAATAGCTGTACACCACCTCTTGATGAAGGGAGACAACTTCCGCAAAGGGTAGCTTCTGTTCCGACGGTTGACGTGCGCTCATTGCTCCCATTTCATATACACAAGACCCCTCAAGGAGCAATTTGTGAAACCCAGGCTCGTGATATTTTTGTGTTGCCCCATGTACCCCACCGCAGTATAGTGGCCCTATGGTTAAGCCGCTCATCTCCATTACAGCGCTCTTCCTCGTGGCTATTGCGCTTGCTTTTTCGCTGGTGCCAAAGTCGTCTAAACCGCTCGATTATTTCCCGTTAGCAAAGAACAATCGCTGGAAACATCTCGTCGTCTTTTCTGGTGGTGACTATATCTATTACATGACTGGGACGGTTATTGATGATGGTCTCCGACTCTCAGATAAGCAGTCGTTTGTCGTCTCAGAAAAATACGAACCACTGACAGAAACTGCACCAGAAGCCGTCAGCACGGTGGCCTATTTCCACAAGGATGGATTTCTCCACCGTTTTCCGTGGCTTGATACTGATGGAGTGAGGGTCTGGGATACTAAACTTGGTCAAGACGCAGAGCAAATTCTCCCGAGTCCCTTCGTCGGTGAGATAACGTGGCCAGTCTTATTGAAGGCCGACTTATGGCCGTTGAGTGGTCGTCAGCATTCGAGTTCGATCGCGAACGCCCGGATTGAAACAGAAGATGTATGGGTTGTCGGCGGAGTTTTTCGCAATTGTCTACGAATTGAAACGATTACGGCAAATCAAATGCCCAACCCCAAGACCAAAAAGCTGACCACCTTCGATCTACGTCACACCGAGTGGTATGCCCCAGGTGTGGGGCTAGTCCGTGCCATTAGCGACGAAGGCGAGGGCACGCCGATTAAGAGTGTGACGGAGTTGGTGGAGTATACGGTTCAATAGAGGACATTAGAGCTTCACCTCTAGCGTGACACCCGTTCGCTTAACCAGATTCTTCTTGTCCAAATCCGGTCCGTGCCCTTCACCGTCAATGACCTGATCTTTCATCAGACTGCGGGTTGCCTCTTTGCGCAGAATCACGATCACATTTGAGCGATCAACCAGCGCAAAGGGAAACTCATGCCAGGTGCCGATTTTCATGGTGAAGCCGCTGGTACCATCGAACAGAAATGCACGGACCTGATCGAGGTCTGGCGTTTCTTTATCATTGGGGGGTGCGAGCACCACGACGAATGGCTTTCCTTCTAACGGGATAAATGTTTGCGTGTGTTTGAAATGACGCTCCATCCACTGCACACGCATATCGCGGCGATCAACCGTTGCGAGCGTCAGTTGCGTATCGGCATCAGAGTTGAACTCAACCGGTGCATACACTGTTACTTTGCCGTCATAAAAACCAACCGGCAGGGGTTTGGTGGTTTCATTGACACCGAGCAGTTGCCCAAACGGGGCCACTGCTTCGGGTGTGGCTGGTTCAACTCTGATCTCACGTAGCACGGGTTGCGTCATCGTCGTTACTCCTTTGCCGAAGAACTGTGCTACCTCTACTCTTTTACGTCGAGAATGGCTATGGTCTTCGCCATGCCAAAAAGGAGTAGCAGACGACATGACAGATACCAACACCGATCTCTTTCACATTATGTATACCTGCCGCAGCATGCGGCGACTCAAGCCCGATCCGGTGCCTGATGAACTGATTTATCAAATTCTTGATGCTGGAGTGCGCGCGCCGAGCGGTGGTGGCGTGCAAGCCTGGCGTTTTGTCGTTGTGACAGACCCAGAAATCCGTAGTCAGATTGCCAAAGTGTATCAACGCGGCTGGGACATCGCCGAGAAGAACTACCTTGATGCCGGCGCCAAGATGGATGGTAACATGCGCGCGGCCCGCTATCTGGCGGACCATTTCGCTGAAGTGCCGGTGATGCTGTTTGCTTGTTTGCGCACGCGCAAGATTCACGCTCAACGACTGGCCGGACCGAATGCCATCAACTTTGCTCGCCTGCTTGGTGGCAGCGTCTTTCCGGCTATCCAAAACATCTTACTCGCCTGCCGTGCGCTGGGGCTCGGCGCAACCTTGACCGGAGTGACGTGTCAATATGAAGACGAAGTGCGGAAGATCCTGAGCCTCCCTGATTCAATCACCACCTATGGTCTCATCCCTATTGGTTATCCGATGGGCAAGTTTGGACCAGTGTCACGCGAACTAGTGGAACAAGTCACGTGGCGAGACCACCACGGAACGCCGTTTACACGTCCAGTGGGCTACGTCGCTCCTGCGCCAGTAGGAAAGAATGAAAGGGCGGAGCAGTGAATCTCTCCCTCGTAGGGGCGCACAGCCGTGCGCCCTACGCTTTTACTTTTGCTGTACTTTGGGTGTCGGAAACAGCTCCCGATTGGGTGCATGCGCCTTCTTCCACACCATCACATTGCGTGAGTATTCGCAGATCAAGGTGCCATCCTGTTTGTAGCCGCGCGTTTTGACTTTGACGATGCCCCATTGCGGTTTTGATTTCGACTCGCGCAGTTCCAACACTTCCGACTCCGAATAGAGCGTGTCACCAGCGAAAACCGGATTCGGCAGGATCACGTTATCCCACCCCAGATTGAAGCCGTTCTCACTCACATCAGCGACCCCAAGTCCAGCGATGATCGACAAAGTGAGCGCGCTATTGATCAGGCATTTGCCGAAATCGGTCTGTTTGCCGTATTCGTTGTTGAAGTGAATCTGGTTGGTGTTACAGGTGAGCAAGGTAAACCAGATGTTATCATTCTCGGTAACGGTGCGTCCTAAGCGACAGCGATAAATATCACCGACTTCGAAGTCTTCATAAAAGCGGCCTTCCCAACCTGGTTTGACTGCCATAGCGTCAATCCTCCTGCAATTTTTGCGCGGCACTGTAGCACAAAATAATGAAGAATTAAGAATTGAAAATGAAAAATGGAGAATAAAGAAGTTGGGGTAGCGTGTGCCCAGACTCTTAGACTTCCTTCGCTTCCCAAGCTCGCGCAGTTCAGCTATGGTGCGGCGACTTTTCTGAATGCATAGCAAGCAAGAAGAGTAGGGGGAAGGCGAATGCAGAGGTCTGGCTGTAGTGAACGGAAACGTTGGGTATGGGCTCTGATGTGTGTATATTTCACGACTTGGAAGGGTAGGGTGGTAAGCGAGCGTGGACTGCGGTCAAGAGGCGCGCAGATATAGAGGAAGAGGATGGATACGCCATGCTACCGATGGTGGGAGTACCGGGC
>VGTJ01000272.1 GCA_016874775.1 Deltaproteobacteria bacterium | reverse complement strand
CAAAGGCCTACAGGTCTCCGACGATGAGTTTCAAGCGCTCAATATCAAACCCGGTAAGTTTCATGGCGATTGGAACTATACGCTTCTTCCTCGCTCTTAATCGGTAACTTAATTCTTGCCCATGCCTAACTCGGCACGGTAGGGGCCGAGGTCGACAGCATAGAGCTGTTCGATCGCCTCACCAACCTGACGGTGACAGGCAATACGCTGTGGCAGAGGAAGATCTTCATACAATGTTTCTCGCACCAGGGCATGGACGAATCGGTACGTATGTCCTTTGTCTACTGCGTCCACGAGCAACCGGGCTGTGAGTGCCTCTTGGATCAGCGTCAACATCTGAAGTCGTGCACTTTCTGTGTGCACGTTGGTGCTGTGGGCAAGGACGTCAAGTGTGAACTCACGTCCGATCACCGCTGCCGTCGTGAGGAGTTGTCCGCAGGCTGGTGAGAGCCGTGCGAGTCGGCGGCGAATAGTTTCTTGCACGCCGTGAGGAATGGGGAAAGGTGTGACCGTCGGTTTCTCCTCACGTGCCAAGAGGTGAATCACTTCCGTGAGGCAAAATGGATTTCCTTCAGTTTCCTTGCACAGGGTCGTCACTAATGCCTCACCAGAGTAGAGGCCTGTTCCTACAACAAAGTCCGCGACCTCTGCTTCCGTGAGCCCGCCCAGAGCAAGTCGTTGACTCATGCGAGCGAGCGTGCCCAACGTTTCAGCAAGCGGGTGTCCGCTGCTGACCTCTGTGTCTCGATAGGTACCCAGCACGAACAGTCGCGCATCGGCCAGCTCTCGTGCCAGAAATTGTAGTAACAGGAGTGACGAGACATCAGCCCAATGCAAGTCATCGAGAATAAGCAGCAATGGTTGTTGCTTGGCAGCTCTTTTGAGCCAACTGGTGAGACTATCGAAAAAACGAAAGCGGGCATGCTCAGAGTCCATGCCTGTCGTGGTGGATACATGGGGAAGTTGCTCGCACACTTCAGGGACGACGTGGGCGATATGTGCTGCACCCCTACCCATGTCTTTTGCGAGGCTGTCGGCGTCACACTGCTGCACAAGAGTGCGAATGATTTGCACCCACGGCCAAAAAGCCGGTGCACCATCCCCTTCCCAACATCGACCCCACAGGACCGCGGCGCCTTGCTGTCGTGCGCTATCGGCAAATTCTTGTGCCAAGCGGGTTTTGCCTATACCAGGCTCGCCGCTGACTAACACCAACTGACCACGAGAGGCAAGTGCGTGAGCCAAAGCGGTTTGCAGCGTGGTCACCTCGCTCTTGCGACCCACAAAGAGTTCATGCACCGCGTGAGTTACGGTAGATGACGAAGACAGTGTGGATTGTTCGGAGCGAGCATCGAGTTCAGATACCAAAAGACGCTTGTCCAAAGAGTCAGGAGCAGCGGGTCGCGGCATGGCCTTGTCATACCAAAGCTGTCCTACCGCATGCAACTCTCTCGAATGGCCAGTCTGTGTTAGCCTCATCGCCTGCCTCCCGGAGGCATAAGATGAGAGAAATCGACTTTTTCTTGCACCGTCAAACAGAATTGTACACAGCGCTACGAATACTGGCCAACCGTCAGGAAGAGCCCCTCGTTCATTCGAATCCGCGCAACGCTTCGGCAGCAAGCGCTTGAATCTCAGGGAGGGATGCTTGTTGAGCCAAACGTGCCAGTGCTTCGAGGGCACGGCGGTCTTTATGGGCGTACGCTTCTAAGTAGTTGATCGCTTTTTCACGCAGCATAGGATCATTCTCCTGGAGCGCGATAAAGGAGAGTTGCTCTGGTTGCATGCCTGCCAAGGGGTCGTCTTCCTCTCGGCTGATGTGAGTCGTCGCAGTCGCCGGCTCTGTGAGTTTGCTACGAGAAGCGGCAAACTGCGATTGTTCGTCTCCTTTGTTGGTGATCCAGACTTGTGTCAATCGTGCTTGGGAGGTGTCGGACGAGTAAAAAAGTATGAATTGCTGCTTGGCCAGAAGCCGTCGCAACCCAGTGATTACGGGTAGATTAGTGAATTCAACAGAGACGGCCTCGGTAGATGCGGTGCCGTTGAGCCAGCGGATAGGGACACCGCTCACTTGACTAAACTCTTCTAAGACCTGGTCGAGTGGCGTAGCGGTAATGTTGGCGCTGAGCTTGCCAACGTCCAGGATGAGGAAGCCGGAGGTGGTGGCCGCAGCAGGATGCGGAATCAGAA
The DNA here is from genome assembly GCA_016874775.1 of Deltaproteobacteria bacterium. Taxonomy (NCBI): domain Bacteria; kingdom Pseudomonadati; phylum Myxococcota; class Myxococcia; species Deltaproteobacteria bacterium. Next base: position 2,928 of record VGTJ01000272.1, on the reverse strand, counting down.
CCGTGAGAAGAATGGCAAAGAAAAATCCGGGAATAAAAGTGTTCATGACGTGAGTCCTCATCAAAAGAAGAGAGGGAGTTGGGTCTCCCTCTGGGTTCTGTCTCTGGATGGCACTTACCTGGTTCCGGAGAGATGCTTCTGTACGCATCTCTCCTTGTCGTTCATGTTGCTCCATGTCTTACTTCGTCTTGAACTGCAGGACGATTGCACTGACGGAGAAGTCGTCAACTTCTATGCTGTCGTCAGCGCTGTTCCCCGGAGTGTCAACCCTTCCGTTGCTATCGCGAGGGCAGATCACTAATAGATTGTTACCAACGTTGAGTTTGCTGCCACTCAGGACTTGGTGTTGTACGAAGGCTTCGTTGGCGTTCTCAATCGTCCGGTGGGATTCGATGCGGTTAATGCGCGTATCCACGTTGGCTGGGAGGTCTGGGATCGCGGTTGAATCTTCTCGACAGCCGTCAGCGCCAGTTGCACTCAGGGCTGTGTTAGTCGGATTCAGATAGACCGAGTGTTTGGTAAAGATAGCGTTCCCAGCGGATGTTGGCATCGCTGCCCCGCGAACACGCATCTGCAGGACGACTTTTTGTGTATTGTCATAGTTGTCGGGGAGCGCAAAGGAGAAGCGTCCTTTGGCAAGAGCATTGGCGTCATCACCTAGGCGAACTTCGCCATCCTTAATCACTTTGTAGTCACCGCCAGCATAGGCAAACGGGGCGGTAAAGGTTGCTGCGGTTAATGCGACTGCGGTAAAAGCTTTGGTCATTTTCTTCATTGTCGTTGCTCCTTTTGCTTGGTTGTGAGTGTTACGGGTCATAGCCATCAGTGATTTCTTCGTCGTTGCCATTGTCGTTCTCCTTCATGTGTTGTTCGTTTTGACTTCTGCATCCAGGGGAAGCACTGGTAGTGAGGTTCTCTGGGGGTTTTCATTTCCTCTTCGGAGCCATCGGCTACGCGCTGTTCATAGATGTTTCTTTTTCTGCTCCTTTCTTTGAGAGTGCCTGTTTCTCGCTCTCTGTAAGAAAGGCGCTAGATTGCGCGTCGCACTGCGCCACGGCGCGTCGCAAATGAAGAGATGACGCTGGTGGGGAGGAAAAATACCAGGCTTTCCCAGTACGGTCGGATCAGCCAGTGATGAGGGCTGCTAAATCAGTCGAAAAATTGTGTTTTTGTAAGAGGGTATGCGTATTCTCGATGGGCGGCAGCCATCGGGTCACGCCGTGTATGTTTCGGCCGAGCGGGTTATCGTACCCCAGCTTTGCTCAGTTGCGTAAGGACATGCTCACGGAGAGTCGCGTCTTTGTGTGGCAGACTACGTCGCAAACTCTCCAAGGAAATCTGCGGGTTGATGCGTTGAATCTCTGCCGCTTCGGCGCGGGCTTCTCCGTCATGCCCCAAGGTGCTTGCGCAGACAGCTAACTCGACACGCGCGCCGAGGTGTGTGGGACTTTCGCGTACGACTTCGCGTTGCACGGCTATTGCCGTCTCACAGCGCCCAGCTAACCGATGGGCGTGCCCGAGAATCCACAGATATGAGGTCGATGCCCGTGGATTGAGGCGAATCGCCTTTTGTGTCCACTCAATAGCCTTGTCTGGTTTGTCGATCCAGGTAAGAATCTCTCCAAGCGTGGCATAGCCTTCCGCATCGTTGGGATCGAGGGCAATGGCTTTTTCTGTCGCGGCGAGTGCGCGATCGTATTCTTTTTTCCATAAGAAGACATTCCCAAGAATCATCTGTGCAGACGCGAGGGTGTCATTGAGTGAGGTTGCCTGCTGTACCAACGCAAACGCCAGATCAAGGGCTTGGGGCGTCTGTTGCCACTGCCACGTCCACTCCAACAAGTAGGTGGCAGCAAGCGCGGCGTATGCATCAGCATACCGTGGATCAAGCTGGGTCGCCTGCTGAAATAACTGTCGCGCGTGTAGCGTCGTCTCTTTGGTCATGTGCCCGTATAGCGACCAGCCGCGTAAGAACAGGTCATAGGCTTCAAGGTTGGTAGTGGGGACTCGTGCGAGTCGCTGCTGTTCTTCCGGGGCGATCTGTATTCGTAATGCTGTGACGATTTTGCCGGTGATTTCATCTTGCAGCGCAAAGATGTCTTGCCACTGGCGGTCATAGCGTTCTGCCCACAGCGGGGAGTTGGTGGTCGTATCAACAAGCTGTGCGGTGATGCGCACGCGATTGTCGGCTTTGCGAACGCTCCCTGCTAACACGTAGCGGACCCCCAATTCCTTGCCGATTTGTTCGGGCTGTACCACTCTCCCTTTGTAGGAAAAGGCAGAATTACGAGCGATAACAAAGAGATTGGACAACTTCGAAAGATCAGTCATCAGGTCTTCGGAAATTCCGTCGCTAAAATACTCTTGTTCTGGGTCGGTGCTGAGATTGTGGAACGGCAGCACAACAAGTGATGGCTTGCCAGGGGACGAAAGCGGAGCCTCGTTTGCAGGGGCGCGACGCTGAAACTCTTGGGTAACGTAGTGCGGGAACGGTGAGAACCACAGCACCCCCGAGGCGAGCACAAGCGACCCCAGACCAAAAAGCCAGAACCGCGGAAAGCGCCACTTTTCTTTCGGAGGCATCAAAAGAGGTGTGGTGCGGCTCGGTGCGGCTGACTGACCTGCGGAGGTCGTGATGCCCGTCGGAACACTCAAGGGATCGACAACAACGGGACCGGACTGCGGTTTTTCTTGTTCTGGCGACAACAACGTAAACGATGAATCACCGTACAAGACGTAGCTTGCCCAGGTCAGACTATTCCAGCCTTTTTGCTGAATGATCACGTGCCGTGCCGCACGTAAGGCATGGGCAAGAATTAAGTTACCGATTAAGAGCGAGGAAGAAGCGTATAGTTCCAATCGCCATGAAACTTACCGGGTTTGATATTGAGCGCTTGAAACTCATCGTCGGAGACCTGTAGGCCTTTG
>VGTJ01000271.1 GCA_016874775.1 Deltaproteobacteria bacterium | reverse complement strand
GTTCGCGTGGTGCCGGACACCTTTGAAGAAGACCGCTTCCAGCCCGGTCCGGCCCCCGTGGAATTGCGCCACCGCTATGGTCTGTCGGCGGACGCGAAAGTGATATTCTCCGTCGGCCGGCTGGCCGCTGGCGAACGTTACAAAGGCTTCGACCGGATCATCACTGCGCTGCCGGAAATCGCGAGGCACCATCCCACCGTCCACTACCTCATCGCCGGACGGGGAGACGACCAACCAAGGCTGGAGCAACTTGCGAACACCGCGGGAGTCCGGACGCGGGTGACTTTTGCCGGCTTCGTGCCCACGGTTGAATTGTGCGCGCATTACCAGCTGTGTGACGTCTTTGCCATGCCGAGCACGGGCGAAGGATTTGGCATCGTGTTTCTTGAGGCGATGGCCTGCGGGAAACCCGTGCTGGCGGGCGATCAAGATGGCTCGACCGAGCCTTTGATGGACGGCCAACTCGGTGCTCTGGTGGACCCAACCGACGTGCCCGCCATCTCCATCACACTGTCCGACCTCTTGGCTCAGCGGCATCCGAACCGTATGCTGTTCGACCCCACTGAACTGCGCCGCCGAGCCGTTAAAGAGTTTGGGTTTGGTGCTTTTCAGCGTCGCGTGGAAAACTCGCTCGCGAGTTGCACCCAGCGCCCCCTATGATCTTGCCATCCTTATGAAGAAACTACTCGTCACCGGCTCTTCTGGCCTCATCGGCTCGGAGGTGGTCGAACATTTCTCCCGCACTGGTTGGGCCGTCCACGGCGTGGACAACAACATGCGGGCGGACTTCTTCGGCCCTGGCGGCGACACGCGCTGGAATACGCGCCGACTGAAGGAGCAGTTCCCCAGTTTCCGGCACTATGAGTTGGACATCCGCGACCGCGCAGGCGTGCTGGCCTTGCTCGAGGAAGTGCGGCCCGACGCGCTCGTTCACACCGCTGCTCAGCCCAGCCACGACCTAGCAGCGAGTCGGCCGTTTGACGACTTCGACGTAAATGCGGTCGGGACGCTGAACTTTCTCGAAGCCACGCGCCAGGCTTGCCCGGAGTCGCCGTTCGTCCACATGAGCACGAACAAGGTCTACGGTGACGCGCCCAACGAGATTCCACTTGTCGAGCTGGAGAAGCGCTGGGATTACGCGGACCCCACCTATCGCGACGGCATCCGCGAGACATTCCGCATTGACCAGAGCAAACACTCGCTCTTCGGCGCGTCGAAGGTCGCCGCCGACGTGATGGTGCAAGAGTATGGCCGCTATTTCGGGCTGCCCACCTGCGTGCTGCGTGGCGGCTGTCTTACCGGGCCCAATCACAGCGGCGTAGAGCTGCACGGCTTCCTGAGCTATCTGATCAAGTGCAACCTCGAAGGCCGCACCTACCGTGTTTTCGGCTATAAGGGCAAGCAGGTGCGCGACAATATCCACAGCCACGATGTCGTCACGTTCATGGAGCGTTTCATCGCCGCGCCGCGCCGAGGTGAGGTCTATAACATCGGCGGCGGGCGCGAGAACTCCATCTCCATCTTTGAGGCCTTCGACCTCATCGCCTCCATTTCCGGTCAGCCGATGCACCACGAATACGTGGACCAAAACCGCGCTGGCGACCACATCTGCTACATCTCAAACTTGGAGAAGATGCGCGCGCACTATCCCGGCTGGGGTATTACGAAGGATTTGCAGACCACGTTCCAGGAAATCCACCAATCGTGGTCGAAGCGTCGGGATGCATAATTGGCAATCAACAAACCAAAACATGAATGTCAAACCGAACGCTTGGTTACTTGAGCACTACCGAAACGAGTATTCGCAGGCTGGTGAGGACGGGATTCTCGAGAAGATCTTCTCCATTCTCCCTCAGAGTGTTAAGCCTTGGTGCGTAGAATTCGGTGCGTGGGATGGTGAACACTTGAGCAATACCACAAGCCTCATTGAAAAACAGCAGTTCGCCGCAGTCTTGATTGAGCCGGATCCAACACGCTTTGGACTTCTCACCAAGCGGTTTTCTGGTCGCCCTGAGATCCTTTGCCTGCAGCAGTTTATTGGCTTTGAGGGGAACGACACATTGGACGCTACACTGGCGCGAACACCGATCCCAATCGATTTTGATCTGTTGAGCATCGATATCGATGGGAACGATTACCATGTGTGGAGGGCGGCTCAGAAATACACACCGAGAGTTGTCGTTATTGAGTTCAATCCCACCGTGGCCGATGAAGTTCACTTCGTCCAGGCACCCTCACCCTTGGTGCAACAAGGGGCGAGCGTTGCGGCTCTGCACACGCTCGCCAAGGAAAAGGGATATGAGCCTATCTGCATCACCACAGGGAATCTAATCTGTGTAAGAAAAGAATATTTCCCACTATTTGGTATCCAAGACAATTCTGTCGGCGCTCTGCGGAAGGATCGCACCTTGATTACCCATTTTTTTTGCGGTTATGATGGGAGCGTGCACCTCGCTGGGTGTGGCAAGATGCCTTGGCATCAGGTGCCTTACTCTCTGCAAAGGGTTCAACATTTGCCACGTTTTCTGCATGCCTACCCTGATAACTATGGACCTCTGAGACGCCTGGCGTATCGCATTATACGCAGACTCCGCTCCTTAGCAGGCTCGCCACAAACCAAAGACACCCAATGCCGTTGAGCTTATGTCAAAAATAGTCATCGTCGTCCCTTCCTATAATTGCGAAGCCTACGTCGCTGCAACACTACAAAGTCTGCTGGCTCAGGGACCAGCTTTGGCCGAGGTGGATCGCGTTATTATCACGGATGATTGCTCCAAAGACCGCACCATTCAGGTGGCGCGTGAGACGTGGAGGGGATCAACTCCAATGGAAGTGTATGATTCGCCAGTCAACCGTGGCGAGTATCGGAATATGAACGAGTGCATCGCGCGACTACCGGCACACATTGAATGGTATCTGGTGATGCACGCGGACAACTTGGCCAAACCCGGCTGGCTGGAGGCGCTGCTTGAAAGGATTGCGGCGGCCGATGGAAAGGTGGGCACAATCTGCACGAGTTGGGACAATTTAGAGGAGAACGGAATGATCATCAAAGGCGAGAACCGTCAACCGCCAACGCCGGAGCGGATTGTAGGGAACGCTGCGAGTGTGGCGGGCACGATCCGGAAAGGCTGCTGGTGGCATATTTCCTCCTGTGCTACGCGAGTGAAGACTTACCGCGAGATCGGTGGCCTCCCGCCTGGTTTTCGTTTGAAGGGTGACTGGGATTTCTTGATGCGTTTGCTTGGGGCTGGGTGGGACGTAGAGTATTTACCGCGCGCCCTGATGACCTACCGGATGAATCCCACAGGCAGTTCCAACATCAGCTTCCGTCGCCACCGAGACGTGTATGAGACGATTTCGATCATGCAACGGCATCACTTGGCGATGACCGCAGCCGCAGTCGCAGCGTATCACACAGGGCATCTGGGCACGCTGGGTCGGCGCTTAGTCGGTGGTGTGCTACGCGGCCACTTTGAGCGAGCGTGGGCAACCGTCCCAGCCTCCTTCTACGTGATATGGTCGCTGTTCAAGTGCTTGCACGAACAGTGGCTCGGACGACGATCGTTTCGCTGGGTGTCGAGCAGTGATCCCATGATGGAGTCCCAGCTACAGTTGCTTTCGACGCGCATGGGGCGCTTCTACAGTGAACCTGCCACGCGAGATGCATACCAAGCGATGGTTGATGCCGAGGCGAGCGCGCAGCCAATAACAGAAGGGGCGCTACGCAAAGCGGTATTGGATGCACAGCCGCAAACCGCTCTCGAAGTGGGCTGTGGCAGTGGGCGCATTTACAAGCGGCTGCTGAGTGCCGGATTTGGCGGTGTTTACACGGGCCTTGAAATGTCTCCCAAAGTGATAGCTGACAACCAACGGAGGTTGCCGGGAGCGGTCTGGATTTGCGGGAGCGGTTATGACTTGTGTCTCCCCGCTGAGACTCAAGATTGTGTTTTCTCATACTATGTTCTGGAGCACTGTGCTTTTCCCGAGCGGTTTCTTAACAATCTGCTTCGAGTGGTGAAACCGGGCGGAAGACTCCTGCTGACTTTCCCGGATATGAAGGCGTCGCACATTTTCGGTTCGCAGGCGCTTGGGTGGGATGATCATACTGCCCGCGAACACGTCCAGTCGGGACGAATTTTCCATGCACTAGTGCGACTGTTGGACTCGCGTTTTAGACTTCCTTGCGCTTTGCAGCGGGCCGGAAACACCGTGGGGCCCTTTCCCGTCAATCTTACCCCGCAGTGCTTGGAGCCAGGCATCAAAATTACTCCAGACGTGGATGCAATTTATGCTGCCAGCCGTGATGAGGTGCGAACATGGGCCGAAGCCAAAGGTTGCACGGTGCACTTTCCAGGTGGCACCGAAGGAATTCTGCGAGTGAATGTGCTCATTGAGATTGTAAAACCGGTTGGCCCGAACTGACTACCGAATCTCAATCTATTCGTATATGCGGCACTTATCCGGTTGAACATGTATGTGCGGTATCGCAGGCATCCTCGTAAGCAGTCCCTTGGATGGCGCGGCGCAGCAGACGTTGCCCGTCATGCTCCGCGCCCTGCGTCATCGCGGGCCGGATGACAGCGGGATGTGGACCGCGCCCGGCAGCCACGCGGCGCTGGCCCATGCGCGGCTGTCGATTATTGACCTCAGCCCCGCCGGCCATCAGCCGATGTCCACGCCGGACGGCCGGTTGACCATTGTGTTCAATGGCGAGATTTACAACCACCGCGGGTTACGCACGGGCTTGGAAGCGCGCGGCGTTGCCTTCCGTTCGAATTCAGACACGGAGGTCATCCTCCGCGCCTACGAAGCCTATGGCACGGAATGCGTGGCCAAGCTGCGCGGCATGTTTGCCTTCGCACTGTGGGATGAGCGGGAGCGGTCGTGCTTGTTTGCTCGGGACGCCTTCGGCATCAAGCCGCTGTATCTGGCGGAACGGGACGGCCGGTTGGTTTTCGCGTCGGAAGTCCGCGCCTTGATCGCCTCCGGGTTGGTGTCGCGCGAGCTTGATCCCGTGGGCGTGCACGGCTACTTCCGCACCGGCTCCGTGCCGGAGCCGCGCACACTGCTCAAGGATGTCCGCTGTTTGCCGGCGGGGCATTGGGCGAGGTGGCGCGCAGGCCGGTTGGATGCTCGGCGTTACTGGACGCT